>JAIQFR010000026.1 GCA_020073205.1 Terriglobia bacterium | reverse complement strand
CCTACGTTATACCCGAAGAAAGCATTTTACTGGCGCTCACCTCAGCCGCCCAGCGCGGCGTGGAGGTTACGTTGATCGTATCAGAGAAGGGAGATCAATTTCTGGTCTACCATGCGATCTCCCTGCGCGCCTTCTCCATGGCGATCCGCCGGTTCTCGAGGTCGGCGCCCGAGGACTCGCGATAGGCCGCGAGATCCTCGCGAGCCTTGTCGGACTCCACCTGCGCGCGGCGCAGCGAGAGCTGCCGCTCCTGGTATTTCCGGCGATCCAGGAGGTCCTCGGGGACGGCGGCGTCGATCTCCGCCTTCTCGAGGGCGACCTTCCGCTGCTCGACGGTGAACTCGCGGTCCTGGATCTGCGACCGGGCGTCGGCGTCGGCCCGCGCGATGTCGCTCTCCGCCTGGACCAGGGCGAGCCTCTTCTCCTCGAGGTCGCCGGAGAACGCGGCGTTGTCGAACTCGACCACCTTCTGGCCGGCGGCGACCGTGGATCCGTCCGCCTCCATCCACCGGATCGCGACGGTCCACTGCGGGGTCCGCGGCGCCGTGAGGTTGTCGGAGCGCACCGCGTCCAGCTCGCCGGTCAGCAAGAACCTCTCGCGGAACTCTCCTCGGCGGACCACGAGGTCGCGGCCGGCCGAGACTGCATCACCCGCCCCCGCCGGCGTCGGCGCGCCCCCGCAGCCGCTTCCCGCGAGCGCGAGGACCGCGAGCAATCCGGCAGCGATCGAGTGGGCAAGCGTTTTCATGCGAATCGAAGAGCGCACCGCCCCCCGGATGGGGAAGTATCCCCTGCCTCCCGCCGGGCGTCAAATCCCCGTGGCGCACGGCGCGGGCGAACGCGGCGTCTTCACCGCGCTCGAGGGCGAGGGAGACGCCCTGGGCGTGCGCTCGGACCGGTCTCGACCTAGACTGAAACGGATGTCCCGCACGCGCGCTCGCCTGTCGCTCGGCGCCGCGATCCTCGCGGCCGCGCTCGCCGCCCCCGCGTGGGCCGGCAAGTCCGCCGACGTGCGCACGGATTCCTTCCGGCTCCTGAGCGAGGGGGTCGCCGCCTACAACCGCGGGGAGTTCAAGGAAGCGGTGGACAAGCTGGCCGCGTCGTCCTCGATGGCCCTGAACTCGTATCGTGCCTACTACTATCTCGGGCTCGCGCTCATCGGCGATCGGCGCTACGCGGAGGCCGTGGACGCCCTCGAGGTCGCACTCGACCTCGACCGGAACGAGATGCTGGCCCACGTCGCGCTGGGGGACGCCCAGCTCAAGCGCGGGGACACACCGGAGGCGATGGCGGCCTACTACCGCGCGCTGAAGCTCCGCGCGGAATTCTCCCCCGCCCTCGACGGGATCGCGCGGGCGCACGAGGCGCAGGGGAACGACGAGAGGGCCCTGGAGTTCTACCGCCGCGCCATCGCGAGCAACAAGGGGTTCGCCGAGGCGTACGTCCATCTGGGCGACCTCTTCCTCCGCGAGAACCGCCTCGAGGACGCGATCCGGCTGCTGCTCGAGGCGATCACGATCCGGCCGGACTTCGCGCCGGCCCTGAACCGCCTCGCGGTCGCCTACAACCGGATCGGACTTCGGAACGAGGCGGTCGCCACGATCCGCAAGGCCATCGCCCTCGAGCCGAAGTCGGCGGACCACCGCGCCACCCTCGGAGAGATCGAGCTCGCCCTCGACCTGCCGGCGGGCGCCGAGGCGTCGTTCAAGGACTCGCTGGCGCTCGAGCCGGGCCACCTCGCCGCCCGCGAGGGAATGGCGGAGATCGAGCGGCGCCGCGGAGCGTACGACGCCGCCCTCGCCCAGCTCGAGGAGCTGCTCAAGGAGCCCCGTCTCGAGGCGCCGGTGCGGAAGCGCATCGAGGAGCGGCGCGCGGCGGTGGCCGTCGAGCGCGACCGCGCCGCA
Source organism: Terriglobia bacterium (assembly GCA_020073205.1). Taxonomy (NCBI): domain Bacteria; kingdom Pseudomonadati; phylum Acidobacteriota; class Terriglobia; species Terriglobia bacterium. The sequence goes on along the minus strand of JAIQFR010000026.1, from coordinate 40,400 downwards.
GCCCTCGAGGCGAGCGCGTCCTCCGGCGCCCCTCCTCCCGACGACCTGAGGGCTCTGGCGGCCATCTACGCGTCCCGGGGCCAGTGGGTACGGGCGGCCGACACGCAGTCCCGGAGCGCGCCCGCCGGCGCCGCCCGGGAGAGCCTCGGCTACTACCAGATCCGCGCCGGGAGGTTCCGTGCGGCCCACGAGGTCTACTCCGAGCTGGCGCGAGGGGCCGCGCGAGCCGACCTCTGGGTCAACGACGGCGTGGCCCTCGCCGGGGCCGGCGACGACGCCGCGGCCGCGGAGTCCTTCGAGCGCGCGCTCGGGATCGACCCGCTCGAGCCTCGCGCCCGCCTCTACCTGGGCAACGCGCTGCTCCGTCTCGGGCGCGCGGACGACGCCGCGGCGACGTTCAAGCGGTACGCGGAGGACCATCCCGACGGCGAATCGGTCGAACGCGTCCGCCGGATCCTCGCGGAGATCGCCCCGGGAGCGCTGCCTCCTCCCCTGCCTCCCGCCGGTCCCGTGACCGGTCCTCTCCCCGAGCCGCCGAACGTGGAGGCTTCGAGGTGATCCGCCGCTCGCTCCTCGGCCTTCTGGGCGCGGCCGTTCTCGCCGCGTCCCTCGCTCCGCCCGCCCTGGCGCAGGACGCGGAGCGGCGCCGCGGCTTCGCGATCCAGATCACGAGCCCGGCGAGCCAGGACATCGTCCTCGGAAAGACCCGGATCGCCGCGAAGGTGAGGATCGACCGGCCGGAGGACGTGGACCGCGTCGAGTTCCTGGTCAACGACGCGGTGGTCTTCGTGGACCGGGAGCCCCCCTACGAGTGCTTTCACGACTTCGGCGAGACGCCGCGCTCGTTCGTGATCCGCGCCGTCGCGTACCACAAGGAGGGGATCACGGTCAGCGACGCCGTGGTCACGCGGAAGATCGAGGTCGCCTACTTCGAGCAGGTGAACCGGGTCATCCTCTGGGCCAGCGTCACCGACAGGAAGGACCAGTTCGTCTCCGGCCTCGGCCGCGACGACTTCCGCGTCATCGAGGACGGCAACGAGCAGACGGTGCAGGAGTTCACCGCGGAGGACCGCCCGATCGCCCTCGCGATCCTGCTGGACACCTCCGGGTCGATGAAGGAGCGGATGAAGCAGGTCCACGCCGCCGCGGGCGCTTTCGTGGACACCCTGCGCCCCGAGGACCGCGCCCTGGTGATCGCGTTCGACGACAAGGTGTTCCTCCTGCAGGACCTGACCGCCGACCGGGACGCGCTCAAGGACGCGATCACGAGCACCGAGGCGATCGGGGCCACCGCGATCTACGACGCGCTCCACGCCGCGTTCCGCAAGCTCCGGGGGATCCCCGGACGGAAGGCGATCATCCTGCTGTCGGACGGCGACGACACCTCGAGCCAGGCCGGGTACGCCCGCGTGCTGGAGGAGGCCAAGGCGCAGAACGTTCTGATCTACGGCATCGGCCTCGGCATCGGCATGCTGGACCGCGGTCGGAAGAACGTCCTCAAGGAGTTCTCGGACGTGACCGGGGGACGCGCGTACTTCGTCAAGGAGGCGAAGGACCTCGCCGGCGCTTACCAGCAGATCGCGGACGAGCTGCGCCACGAGTACTACCTGACCTACTCGACATCGAACACGACCTGGGACGGCCGCTGGATCAAGGTCGAGGTCGAGGCGAGGAATTCCGACTACTCGGTGCGCGCACGTCGCGGGTTCTTCGCGGTCCGCGCCGCCGCCGCGGGCTCGACCCCTTAGCCCCTCACCTCGCGTGAGGCGGGATCGCCTCTTCCTGCGGGAGGAGGTCGATCGCCGGGGCGACGTAGTTCGCCGGCTGAGGGACCAGGATCGCCTCGACGCTCGCATCCTCGGCCAGATCGAGTGCCGTCCGCACGGGGAGGTAGCCGGGACCGAGGACCTCGATGCCGCACTCCCCCGCGGGAACGTCCTCGACGGCGAACGACCCGTCCCGCTGCGTGAGCGTGGCTCGCGGGTCCTCGGTCCCGTCGGTCCGGATGAGCCGCACCCGAGCCTCCGGGAGCGGTCCCGCTCCCCTGACGGTCACGATCCCGGTCAGTCGGACGCGCTTGCCGACCGCCGCGGCGTCGTGCCCCGCCGCGGCCCGCCCGGTCGCCCGGGGAGAGAGCGTCACCTCCACGACCGCGCGGAACGGGAAGCGCACCTCTATACCTTCCTTGACCACGGGTTCGAGCCCGTCGCGCCTCAGCTCGACGCGATAGGTCCCCTCGGGAAGCGCGTCGAAGATGAACAGGCCCTTGTCGTCGGTCGACGTGAGCCAGAAGAGGGAGCGCCCGGCTCGGGTGCCGGCGACGACCGCGGCACCCACGACCCGGCGGTGCCGGTCGAGCGACGCGGTCCCCTCGAGCCGCGCGGTGCGGGACCCCGTGGAGACGGTTTCCGCGGGGCGCGCGGCCCAGAAGGACGCCGTCAAGGCGACCGCGGCCACGGCGATCCGAGCGGCTCGTCGCATGCGTCTCCCCGGAGCCCGCGAGCCCGCCGTACGGGTTGCCGCAGGCGCCGACAGGCCATTATAGGCGGGGCCGCGAAGGCGCGCCGAGCGCACCCGCCGAGGCCGGGAGTCAGGACGGACCGACGAGGAGCCGGCTCCGGCCGGCGCGAGCGACCCCCGCGAGCCGCAGCACGAGGAGGGCGGCCACGGCCGCGAGCGCCAGGACGAGACCGGCCCAGACGCCCCGCGCGCCCCAGCCGGCGCGGAACGCCAGGGCCCACCCCACCGGCAGCCCGACGAGCCAGTAGCCGACGAGGTTTGCCGCGGAAGGCAGGTGCACGTCGCCGACTCCGCGAAGGACGCCGAACGAGACCACCTGGGTGCCGTCGAACACCTGGAACGCGCCGGCCAGCGGCAGGAGCGTGGCCGCCAGCGCGATCACCGTGGCATCGGGGGTGTACAGCCCGGCCAGCGCGGCGGGAGCCAGGGCGAACGCCGCCGCGGGAACCAGCATGAATCCCACGGCGAGTCCCAACGCGACCCTCGCGGTGCGCGCCCAATGGAGGCCCGCGCCGAACAGATGGCCCACTCGGGTCGCGGAAGCGGCGCCGAGGGCGTTCGGGACCATGAACGAGACCGTCGCCAGGTTCATCGCGATCGCGTGGGCGGCGAGCGGCACGGCCCCGAGCCGCCCCATCATGAGGCCCGCGGCGAGAAACGCCCAGACCTCGAGACCGACCTGGAGCCCCAGGGCGAGACCGATGCCCAGCAGGCGACAGAGCGCCGACCACGCGAGCGGCGCGCGCCAGCCGAGCCAGTGTCCCCTGAAGCTCCGTCGGCCGAAGAAGAGGAGCGCCGCGAGCATGAACCACTGCGCCACCGCGGTGGCGTATCCCGAGCCGAGCACGCCCAGCGCGGGCATCCCGAGCTTGCCGTAGATCAGCACCCAGTTGAGCCCGGCGTTCACGAGATTCGCGAGCAGCACCGCGATCGTCCCCGGCCGCATGACCCCCAGCGCCTGGGTGAACTGGCGGCAGACCGCGAACGCGAGCAGGCCGGGCACGCCCAGGAGGAGCGCCCTGCAGTACGACCCCGCGGGCGCCAAGAGTTCCTGCGGCTGGCCGAAGAGGGCGAGCGACGGCTCGGCGAACGAGAAGAGCGCGAAGATCGGCAGCGTCAGGAGCGCCGCCATCGCGACCCCGAGGGAGAGCCCCGCGCCGACGGTCCGGCGATCTCCGGCGCCGTGGGCCTGGGCCACCACGGGGTCGAGGGCGCGCGCGGCGCCGAGGGCGACGATCACGATGCCGAAGTTCCAGGTGTTCGCCAGCGTGACCGCGGCGAGCGCGCCCGTCCCGAGGCGCCCCACCATCATCGCGTCCACGGTCCCCATCGCGACCGTCCCGAGGTAAGCGACCACGACGGGCGAGGCGAGCCGGATCAGGCGCGCGGCTTCTTCCCGTGCCGCGCCCTCGGCGGCGATCACGGTCGGTCCCGGTGCGGAAGGCTCCATAGGCGCGACATTGTAACGGGCCGCCGGGCGCCGGCGCGCGTCCCGGGGTTAGACTCCATTTCCCGGCTCACCTCGAGGAGGGTCGCCGTGAGAACCTCGCTCCTCAGCCTCTCGCTCCTCGCGGTCGCGCTCTCGCCGGCCGCGGTCTCGGAGGAGACTCCGCCCGCCCCCGCGCGTCTCGACTGGACCGCATCGCAGCGATGGATCCACGTCGACACGGTTCCCTCGGAAAAGGTCTCCGTCTTCGAGTCGGCGCGCGTCGAGTGGCTACGCGAGCTGAACGCCCACGCGCCGCCCCTCGCGGACGGCAGGGCGCTTTTCTGGTCCGCCGATCGCGGGGCGGTCACGACCTACTTCACCTTCTATCCGTTCGCGAAGTGGAGCGATCTCACCGCCCGGGGCGCGATGATCGAGGCCACGAACGCCGCGGTGGGAAAGGACGCGCTCTCCCGCTACGACGACCGCTCCGACGCGGCGCTGGTCCCGCCGCACCGATCGGAGATCTGGGTCGTCAGGCCCGACTTCGCGTTCGAAGCCGACCCGTCGCGGCCGCTCGACGAGACCACGGCCGCGGCCGCGTGGGTCGAATTTCAGCACGATCGCTTCGACGAGTACGACCGGATGACCGCCACGTGGAAGACCGTGACGGACGCGCTGCGCCAGCAGCACTTCCCCCTCACCTGCCGCACCTTCAGGAGCAGCTACGGCAGCGGCGACCTCGTGCGGTTGTGGCTCGCGAGCGACGAAGTGGCGCTTCGGTCGGCGCCGACGCTCGAGAGGGCCGTGCGCCGGGCGCTTGGACGGGGCGCGGGGAAGACGCTGGCCGAGTACCGACGTCTCTTCCCGACGAGCGAGCGCTTCGTCATCCGGCGCCGAGCGGAGATGTCGCAGATGGCGCCGTGATCGGTGCGGCCGGCCCGACGAGACCCGACGCACACGTGGTATCTTCACGGGTCTCGCCCGGCGGGAAGGGGCGCTCGGGACTCCGGACCGGCCGAGCGGCATTCTCAGGCGGTTAGCTCAGCTGGTAGAGCACCTGCCTTACACGCAGGGGGTCGCCGGTTCGAGTCCGGCACCGCCTACCAACTCCAGGATCTCTCGGCGCCGCGAGCCGCGGTTTGACAAGGCCGCGGACGTGGCGGAATATTTTATCGAGCCCGCCCGTGGCGGCGGCCCTCACGGATCTGGGCGGTCCGCGGGCCGGGAGGGTTGGGACCCTCCGATCCGGTGACGCCCTGAGAAGGAGGTGATCCAGTGGACAGTAACCGTTACGGTCTGGTGGAGGTGGCGTCCTCGTAAGGGGAACCTCCGATCTCGGTTGGACCTTCGGGGGACCCCGCAGGCGGGGAAACCCAACGTCACCGAAACCGACTGATGCAGCGTGAGAGGCTCCGGTTCCCAGGGGACCGGAGCCTCTTCTTTCTTTGGACAATCGACAGGCGTCGAGACCCTCGCGACGCCGACGCGTCGGCCCGTACTTGACCCCCCTACCTCACGGAACGAGATTCTCCCCGACGAGTCGCAAACCAGGAGGAGGATCGAGGGGGGTCCGCTCGCCCAGCCGGGGAATCGCCCGAAGGCGGGCTCGAAGAGGAAAGGGTGGCGTGCCATTCCTGATCCGGACCGCACCGTCGAGGAGCGGAGGCTTCACCCTCGGGCGAACGTGCGCCTTGCCGCCGAACTGCTTGTGAAGGGCTCGGTCGGCTGGAAGAAGGCCCTCGTTTACGATCTCAGCGCGAGCGGGGCTGCGGTGTGTACCGCCACCCCCCTGCCGCTCGAGTCCGAGGTTCGGGTCCGGTTCCGGCTGCCCTCAGACGGGGCCACTTACCCGGCGATGCTGGAGATCCTCGGTCTCGTCGTCGGAGCCGCGAGCCAAGTCCAGCACGACAGGGAGCTGCCTTGCCTCGTGGGCGTCCATTTCCTCGCCCTCGACGGGGCGGACTTCGATCGGGTCCGCGCCTTCGTCTGGAGGCTCCTCCACCCGGACGAGAGGTGACGACCATGGTGCGCGATTGACCGACGCTGCCCCCCGCCCGAGATGCCCCGCCGGCCCACGTCCAGGCTGAGGAGCGAGGGGAGCGCGCGGGGGATTCGCGCCACGCCGGGGCGATTCGGTCCCGTGACCCCGATCAGCCCAAGCTCAGGGGCGGACCCAGAATCGCTCGAGCCGCGCCAGGGAATCGCTGGGGACGTCGATCTCGACCCCCCCGAGCCGGCGTCCGGTCACGGCCAGCCGCTGCGTCTCGTACAGGAACGTGTAGGGCTGGTCCCGATGGATCGCCCTCTCGATCGAGGCGTAGACCGGCTTCGTGCCGGACCCGTCCCGGATGGTTTCCAGGCGGCTCAGGAGGCCGTCCACCTCGGGCGACCGGTACCGGATCACGTTGTTGCCGTTCGGCGGGACTCCCGCCGAGCCGAAGATCGGCAGGAGATCGATGTTGCCGAGCATCTTCCAGCCGCCGACGTACGCGTCGAAGGAACCCTCCGACGTGCGATGCACGAGGGTCTGCATCTCGAGCGTCGAGACGCCGGCGCGCACGCCGATCCTCCTGAGCTGCTCCTGGACCTTCACCATCACCGCCTCGCGAAGGCGGTTCCCCGCGTTCGAGACGATCTCGATCTCGAACGGCTTCCCGCCGCGCGCCAGGACCCCGTCGCTCCCCTGCGGAGCGAACCCCTTCGATGCCAGGATCCTGCGGGCCTCGGCGGGATCGTAGGGCCAGGGTTCGAGGGTCGGATCGCTCGCCCACCAGAACGAGAGGAGAGGTCCCTTGCTCACCCGACCGAAGCCGTAGAGCAGCTCGTCCACGAGGGCCTTCCGGTCGATCGCCAGGGTCATCGCCCTGCGGACGTCGGGATCGTCGAACGGCGGGCGTGAGGTGTTCCAGCCGATGAAGTCGTACATCGGGTAATCGAACGAGATCAGCATCGCGCCCGGCGTCCCCCGAATCCTCCCGGCCTCGCGCGGGGAAACCCCTTCCATGTAATCGAGGCCTCCCGCGAGGACCTGCGTCAGGAGGGCCGTCGCGTCCGGCACGACGCGGATCACGACTTTGTCGAGCAGCGGGTATCCTTCGCGGAAGTACCGCGGGTTGCGGGCGAGGACGATCTCCTCCCCCGGGGCGTGCCGCTCGAGGACGAACGGGCCGGAGCCGACGCGCACGTCCGACCAGTCGTGGCTCCGCCACTCCTTGAAGGGGACCGCGCCGAAGACGTGCTCCGGGAGGATCCCTCCCTCCACGGCGTCGGAGAGCTGGTACGGGTAGACGTGATCGAAGCGGAACACCACGGTCCGGTCGTCCACCGCCTCGACATCGGTCACGTGCCGTTTGTCGGCCGAGGAGAGCCAGGCGACCTCCGGCGACGTCTGCGCCTTCCAGGTGAAGAGCACGTCGGACGCGGTGATCGGCCGCCCGTCGCTCCACGAGGAGCTCCTCAGGTGGAACGTGAGCGTCTTGCCGTCCTCGGAGGACTTCCAGGATTCGGCGAGCAGGGGCTCGAAGCTCGCGGGGTGCTCCCGCGTGTCGCCCAGCTCCTGCGCCAGCCGGAGGAAGATCCGGCGGTGGATCCCGCTCGCGAACGCCTGCCTCGAGAGGTACTCGTTCCAGGAATCCACGTCCGTGATGCTGCCGAGGACCGCGGTCCCGCCCTTTCGCGCGCCGTCGCTTGAATCGTGGCTGGACGCCGTGCTCCGACCGCCGCATGCGACGAGGAGAATGGTCAGCGCGAGGGCGCAAGCGAGGCTGAAGCTTCTGGAGACGCGGCGTTTCGGCGACACGGGCTCCTCCGATCGACGGGCTCTCTCGGCGAATATAGTGACCGGCTCGGAGGGGAGTCAACGGGGACCTGGGGCCGTCTCCTCTTCCCGCCCGGACAGCGCTTGAGGCCAGCGGGTCTTGTGCTAATATCTGTGGGCTCCAACGGGCTTGGCAACTCGGTGAAGTTCGACCCAGGTCCTTCGGGCGCGTCGGTCATCGCGGGGCCGTAGTGCAGATTGGTTAGCACACCGGACTGTCACTCCGGAGGTCGCGGGTTCGAGCCCCGTCGGCCCCGCCAACTTGCCCGACATCACCCATCCGGCCGCTGAGCCCGACCCCACCGTCCTTGAGTTCTCTGCGCGTCAGACAATTCCGTGCTTGGACTGCAGCGCCCGCCGTGCCATTCGGAGGCAGCGAAAGCGCCCCCGGACGCCGACCCGCACGACGCCGACCCGCATCTTGCAAAGCCGTTGGGTGCAGAGTATGAACGTCAGGGAGAATAGCGCCGACGAATTGGGCTGCGAGACTCGCAGGCTTTGGAGGAAATCCTCGCAGTCCAATTTGAGTCAGCTGGCTCACAGCTACTGCGCAGCCAGCCAAGCATCTCGAAATGAACAACCGCTGAGGCGTAAACCAATGAATGGCAACGATGCAAATGCCACCACGACCCATCGTGCGCTCGTACGGATGGCCCTGCTTGCGGCATGTACGATCGCCCTGGCCTGCGCGCTGGACGCGGCACCTCCCATCCCTGCTTCGGAAGTGGCCAGTCCGAAACCTGCTTCGGAAGCGACTGCGGCAGCCAACGCCGCGGTCCTGAAGGAATTGCCGTTCCAGGACGAGCTGGACTTTCAGGACGCGATGCGCGGCTTCATTGCCCCCCTGCTGAACAATGGCGCCATCACCAGTGATGATGGCCGGGCGGTCTGGGACCTGTCGCGGTTCCAATTCGCCAAGAACCAGCCGGCCCCGGCCACGGTGAACCCGAGCCTGTGGCGACAGGTCCAGTTGCTGGCCATCGGCGGCCTATTCGAAGTCACGCCAGGCATCTACCAGGTTCGCGGCGCCGATCTCTCGAACATCACCTTCATCGAGGGCAAGACGGGCATCATCGTGATGGATCCCTGCATCTCGGTGGAAACCGCAGAGGCTGGCCTCGACCTGTATCGCAAGCACCGGGGCGACAGGCCGGTCGTGGCCGTCGTCTACACCCACAGCCACATCGACCATTTTGGCGGCGTGCGCGGCGTCGTGGACGAACGGGACGTGAGGGCCGGCAAGGTGAGAATCGTCGCGCCCGAGCATTTCGTCGAGGAGGCAGTTAGCGAGAACGTGCTGGCCGGCAACCACATGCGCCGCCGCGCGAGCTACATGTTCGGCAAGCTGCTTCCACCCGGCCCCGTTGGCACGGTGGGCGCGGGGTTGGGGCTGACGACCCCCAACGGAATGTCCACCCTGATCGAGCCGACGGTCGTCATTACCAAGACCGGAGAGACGCTTACGATCGACGGACTCACGTTCGAGTTTCTGCTGGCGCCCGGCTCCGAGGCGCCGGCCGAAATGCATTTCTACATTCCGGAACTGAAAGCGCTCACGGCGGCCGAGAACGCCAACCACACCCTGCACAATCTGTACACGCTGCGCGGCGCCAAGGTGCGCGACGCCCGAGCATGGGCGAGCTATCTCGACCAGACGATCGAGCGTTGGGGTGACAAGGCGGAAGTGCTGTACGGTCCACACCACTGGCCGACCTGGGGTAATGCGCGGATCGTCGACCACTTGAAGAAGCAGCGTGACATGTACAAGTACCTGAACGACCAGACGCTCCGTATGGCGAACCACGGCTACAACATGGTCGAGGCAGCCGAGATGATCGATCTACCCAGGGAACTTCGGCAGTACTGGGCCAACCGTGGCACCTACGGTAGCGTCAGCCACAACGTGAAGGCCGTGTGGACCTACTACCTGGGGTACTGGGACGGCAATCCCGCCCGCCTCGATCCCCTGCCCCCGATTGATGCGGGGAAGAAGTACGTCGAGTACATGGGCGGGGCTGGCGCGGTGATCCAGAAGGCGCGCGAGGACTACGAGGCCGGCAACTACCGCTGGGTGGCGCAGGTGCTCGATCAGGTCGTCTGCGCCGATCCCTCCAATCAGGAAGCGAAGAACCTGCTGGCGGACGCGCTGGAGCAGATGGGCTACCAGGCCGAGAGCGGACCCTGGCGCAATTTCTATCTCACCGGCGCTAAGGAACTGCGGGAAGGCGCAAAGAAGCTTCCCGCGCCGCAAACCGCGAGTCCGGACATCATCCGGTCCATGCCGATCGAGATGGTCTTCGACTACCTGGCCGTCCGCTTGAACGGACCGAAGTCGGAGGGCAAGAACATCTCCATCAACGTGGATCTTCCAGATTCCAAGCAGCAGTACGGCCTGGTGCTGGAGAACGCCGTACTGCACGCCAGCAAGCCGGTCAAGCGGCCCGACGCTACCCTGACCATTGCTCGGGCTTCGTTGAACGACATCATTCTCGGCCAGGCTTCGCTGGCCAAGAAGCTGGAGTCGGGCGACGCGAAGGTCGAAGGGAACAAGGCGCAGCTCGACACTCTGCTTTCGTTGCTCGACACCTTCGAGTTCTGGTGGAACGTCTCGACGCCGAACCCGCCTCCGGCCAAGAAGTAGCGGCTGAGAGATGGGCATCACGAGCTGAGGCAGTGGCGTCCATCGCGAGACCTGTGAGCGGTTGTGGAGATAGGTGACAGTTTACTCTGGGGACCTTGGAGTTGTCTCCGGCCAAATCCTGGTGGACCGACCTCCCCGTGCTCTCCCAGCCCACGTGAACCGCCCTGGGCTAGCCAGAGATCCTGTTTCCCGAAGGGTACGCAGATCGTACGCAAGCCGGTGGAAACGGTGGACGCCGGTGGAATCGGTGGACCCAAATCGGGGCGCCGCCCGACGAAAACCTAGAAACGGCGCCCCTTCGTAACGTCCTGTCACTCCGGAGGTCGCGGGTTCGAGCCCCGTCGGCCCCGCCAGTTCTAGGTTCCCCACCACCGCGCTGAAGGCATGCGCCCGGCACCTTGTACGATCCGCGGGGCTTTGTGCGAAACTAGGCCACGCGCGTTAGCACGCGGAGCCCGCGGCCACGCGGCCTGCCGCGGGTCTCGCGAAGGGGAGAAAGACCATGAGCCCGGCGGAGCGCTTGAAGGTCTCGGAGGAAGCCCTGGCTGCGATCTGCGCCCGACACCACGTTCGCGAGCTGGCGGTGTTCGGCTCTGCTGCACGGGGGGACGCCGGGCCAGAGAGCGACGTGGATCTCCTGGTTCTCTTCGAGGACGGCGTGCCGGTGACCTTGTTCACGCTGATCGATCTCCAAGCGGAGCTAACGGAGTTGTTCAAGCGACCCGTCGACCTCGTGCCGAAGGATGGCTTGAAGCCGGTATTGCGGCGCGAAGTCCTCGGCGAAGCTCAGGTCTTGTATGCGGCCTGAACGCTTGTACCTTCTCGATATCGTCGAGGCCGCGGAGAACATCGTCGTCCACTTGGCCGGGCGCGATCGGGAGGCCTTCGTAGGCAAGGTGACAATCCGCGCGGCGGTGCTTCACGAGCTGACGGTCATCGGGGAGGCCGCCGCGAGACTCCCCGAGGATTTCCGGAGTCGGCATCCTGGGGTCCCGTGGGCCAAGATCGTCGCGTTCCGGAACTTCGTGGTACACGAGTACTTCGGGCTGGACTGGCCGATCGTATGGCACACGGCCGCGGACCTCGTACCGGAGCTTCGCAGGCGAGTGGCCGCCATCCTCGATGCCGAGTTTCCCGATTCGGCGTGAAGGCCGCTGCACGGAGTGCTGTACCCAGAGAACCAGTGATCGCGCGTCCTGGGGGTTCCAGCGAGTCAGGCCGAACTTTCAGGCCAGCACCTAGGTGATCCAGAAGCTCTCGACTCCGGCGACCCACTTCCCATCGACCTTGTGGAATTCCACCTCGCCGCCTCTCCATGAGGCGTCCCAGATGGCATACGCATGGTAGCTGGCCCTGTCAACGATCAGGAGAGAAATGCGGGTCGCGAAGATCGGCCCGAACTTCTTAATGGCCGCCTCGTGCTCGTCCGGCCTGAGCACCACGATCCGCCGGTCGGGGAGAACCCCACGGAATATCCGGCGGTCAGCAACCACGAATAAGGTCTGCCGTCCCGTGAACGTCGCCCGCTTCGCGTTGGCGAGAAGATCGTCGATGGAGTTCGATGGCGATGCAGACCCCCTGGCCTCGTGAATGATCGCCTGGGAAGCCGAGCCGGCGGCCTGCCTGAGTAGAAGCTGCAGTATCTCCGCCCGATCGTCGACCGATGACTCGAGAGGAACTTGCGGCATCGGATCCTCGGCGTCGCCCAGCCCATCTCCGTCGGTGTCACGGTTTTCCGGATCGGTTACCAGCCGTTCTTCGGAGAGGTCCGTGAGGCCGTCCCCGTCGGTGTCCCGTTCGAGTTCCTTCCAGGGAATCTCGAGGAAGACCCCGCTTTGCTCTCTCTTGATTCGAGATGCGATAGGTGGGAAGAAGATGGTACTGGTGTCGAGTTCTCGGACCACAACTTCCAGCTGGAGACCGTCTGCGGAGGTGAGCGGAAGGTTCGAGAACGACGGCACGACGTAGGGCATGGTGATGCGGAGGCCCGTGTACAAAGGGGCTTGCCATGTCATGCCCCCGTTCATGGATTGGACCACCCAATAGGCGCCGCGGGACAGCTCGCCGACCGGATCGAAATCCTGGGACGCGCAGACAGCAACGACCTGCTTTCCTTCTCGTTCGACCCGCACGGGTTCCAGCCCGTCGGGAAGGATCAGCCCTGCGAGCTGTTCCTGAAGACGCCGTTTCTCTTCCTTTTCCGAGAGCTGGACGGGCGGGATCGTCTGAGGCAACGGCCGCTCTTTGAAGGGAGCGAGTCGAGGGGATCTCAGCAAGCGGGACACCGTTTGCCGCACCGCACCGTCCGCGTTTCCCTCCTGCCCCGAGGCGGCGTCGGCCCTCGAGTCCATGACCTGGCGCAGGTTGGCGATCGCGTCCGCGAGTGCGTGGGCGCGGGAGACCACCCGCTCGGGGAGGTCCGCATCCGCAATTTCGCGTGTGCCTTCGGACCACTCCAACTCGATCGATGCCCTTCTCAACATGTAGCCGGAGAGTTCCGGGTAGCGCTCCCGCTCCGCGAGTAGCGCGAGCGCTTGCCGCCACGTCGCTCCAGCGAGCGGGTCGGACCCTGACGGGGACTGGCCGTTCCGAAGCAACTGGACGAACATCTCGAACGGATCGGCGTCCTTCGGCTTCAGGAGTCTCCCCAGTAGCTCAAGCCGCTGAGTCTCGACGCTGGGCTTGGCTCCTTCGAGCGACGGATCCGCAGCGGGACTGACCTTCGCCATCAACTGTTGCGCGGTGTCGGTGTCACCCCGGAGAGCGGCGGCGGCCGATAGATCGAGCCGAAGATCCCGATACTCGCCTGAAACGGACAGCCCTTCGATTTCGAACTTCACCTCTCCACGGGTTGCGCCGAGGAATCCCGCACGATGGGCTGGGGGCCACTCGGAAAACCTGGCGAGGGCCTGGTCGATCAGGCCGGCATCGAGGAGGGCGCCGAGCCACTGCTGAGCGATGAGTGCGCGCACAGGGAGCGGTACGTCGTGACCCGGGGCGTCGAGCGCTTCGTAGGCCTTCTGCGCCAATGCGATCCGGTAGTCGGGAGCCTCAACGGCTCGTGACAGGGCATACAGGAGCACAGGGCTGTCCGGTCGGGAAGTTAGCGCGATCGCGAGAGCTGGTTTCGCCGCGTTCCACTTCAGGCTGTCGCACTCGCTTCGGGCGATTTCGAGCGCTGCCATTGCCGGATCCGCGGATTTTCTGAGCCAGGACAGCAATGGGGCAGGCTCGTTTCCGAGCGCTGCGCCCCACCGATCGTGGACCCACAACAGCGATCGCACGATTGGCATCGCGTTGCCGGACCGGCTGGCGGCCTCTTCGAAGGCACTCACCGACCGCCGAACATCGGCCTTCTGCTTCTCGCTGAGGTCCTGCGGCGATTCATCCTTCAATCTCGTCGAGAGCAGGACGGCATCGAGCACGGGACCCGCGAGGGGGTCTGGAACTCCAAGCTGATCCCTCAATACCCGCCGGGCTCCGCAGGTCTCAGCCTTGGACGCGCAAGCCGCGGCGAGAATCGTCTCTACCGTTGGTGAGTCGGACGGCCAGGGAGACTCTTTGGCGTCGAAGCTCCGGAGGAACTGTCGGAGCCCAGGAGGACTTTCGTCGTGGTTACGGGCAATCAAGGGCTGGAGCCCAACCGAGCCCACGATCAGGATGAGGAGCACTCGCCTGAGAATCCTCATGGCAGAACCTCCTCTACCGCTAGTGGGACTATACCGCGGCCGTCGGCGACGTCGACGGTCTCCCGGAGTTCTCGCTGCGATCGAGTCGCGGTCCTACCACGCAGAAAGCCCCGACTAATCGACGTCGCACGCTCGTGACGGGCGCGAACCGAGGCGTTCCTCGGCTCCCGTGCGCTCGGGGATTCGCAGCGATCGGGAGCGGCGTCCGAATCCGGCTTGGGATCAGCGCGATCGACCTCCCCGTCGAGTTCAGCGAGTCTGGCAGCTGCGGATCAACGCGGGTGGTCAGGTCCTGCCTGCGATTCAGGGCAGCGAAGGGGATCAATCGACCGTCGCGGACATCTCCACCGGCGTGCCGGTCAGGTGGGTGAGCTTGATGACGTCGCCTTTCGCCGCCCTGGCAAACGAGGAGCAGTCCCGAGGGTACGCAGATCGTACGCAAGCCGGTGGAAGCGGTGGACGCCTGTGGAAGCGGGGGACACAAATCGGGGCGCCGCCCCAGGAAAACCTTGAAACAGCGCCCCTTCGAAACGTCCTGTCACTCCGGAGGTCGCGGGTTCGAGCCCCGTCGGCCCCGCCACACACCGCGACGCCACCCAGACTCTTAGGTAGTTCCCGCCGGTTGGGTCTCGGCGGCGCCCCCGTCGCCGACGGTTTCGTTGACGCTGGGGACCCCGGCGTCGTTGCCGCGAGGTGAGGCGCCTGGACCGATTCTGACATCCGCGACGCTGCGCTCTCCGCCGCTGGAACCTATACTGTCCCTGGTATCGACGGACCTCGAGGTTCGCGTCGTGCGCCCACCCTCAGTACCATGGAACGCGGCTTGTCTCGCGTGGGTTGCGGTGCTGCTCACCGCGAACGCTTCCGCCGAGCTTCTGCCGGCGATACCGCCGCCCGATGTACGCACCCTGAGGATGAGCGCGGACCACCGGAACGGGGTGATCGTCCTGAACTGGACGGATGGGACGGCGCCGTTTTCGGTGGCGCGTAGCGAGTCGGCGGACTTTTCTGCGCCGACACGCCTCACCTATGTCACCAGAAACGACCGCATGAGTACCGTGTGGGACGCCGTGCTGGACGACGGCGAGACCTACTACTACCTCGTGTCGGATCGGAACGCCGCTCCGACCGTGTACTCGATCGCCGCGACCGAAGGTCCGGGAATTCACGACGGCGACACGCTGGTCATTGACGGTGTCGGTTTCGACGACGACTGCTCCCGGATTGCGGTTTATTTCCCCGGTGGGACCAGCATCACACCGATCTCGTGCAGCAGGACTCGAATCGAAGCGCAGGTGCGGGCGGAGACCGCGTCGCGGAGCATTGCAGTCGTGAGTCCAACGGGTGGGTCCCGGCCCGCCGGGCAAGTGAAGGCCACCGGCACTCGCTCCCACCCAAAGGAAGCCAAGCCGCCACAGGCGACCCTCGACCTCAGCCTCCTGGCCAGAATCGAGCACGAGCTCTCACTTCCTTCGTGTGGCATGGATGAGCTTGACGCCGACCAATCCCAGCTCGACGCGCTCGGACACTTCGACCAAATGCCCTACCTGGTCGCAATGGCGACGAAGCACTACTCGAATGACCAGTCCTTCCTAAATGTCACCGCCGTAGGGCTCGTTGGCAACAAAGGAAGTCCTCGCGCGCGCGACGTACTCCGGGCCCTCTACCGGGACCCGGACATCCCGGAGGGAACTCGATCCCACGCCGCCACCTGGCTGGCCGCGAAGTTCCACGACCCGACAGGGCTCCCGACCATCAAGCTCCGTCTCATGTCCAAGGACACGCAGGCACGCGCCGACGCGCTCGGTGACCTGTCCCACGTGCTGAATGACGACAACGTCGGCCTCGTGCTGCCGCTCGCGGCCGATCGTGACGAATACGTCCTGGAGAGGTTCGGAATCCTCTGCGACTCCATTCCCGAATTCCGAGCGCGAGTGGTGCCTCACCTGAAGAACAGCATGGCGAATGCGTCGTCGCGGGACGCGGCTAGAATCGGGTTCGTGCTGCTCCTGGCGGGCGATTCGGCAGGGATTTCGCAGGTCAGGGACTTCCTACTGCACTACACCGGGCCAACCTCGTCATCCGACCTCTACCAAATCACCCGTTGGAGCCGGGCCCTGACCGAGCGTGGTTACACCCTGGGACTGGATGCCGCCGCTCACCTCTTGGAGATCTACCTCCGGACGCAGCGAGACGGGTGGTTTCGCTTCACGGTTCACACTTTCTCTGACTACACCAGCTTCGGGCTCAGGACTTCCAATTCCGATACCCTCAACGCGAACACCGCTCGTCTCGCGATCGAGTGGTGGGGTCGAAATCGTGAACGAATCTTCTTCGACACGACGACTAAGAGATTCCGAATCCGATGAGCACCTCTCCTGTCGCTCCTCTCCTAGATCGCTTCCCCTCCGCGCGTTATCGACGCCCGCACGAGGATAGACTCTCGGGACTTTGAGACGTAGACTCGGAAACTCCAATTCCGCAGCGCCCGTGAGGTGCGTCGCGGTAGAATCAAAGCGGAGGATGGCCGCATGCCGACGGGAACGGATTCACGCGGGGTGCCCGCGCCACTGGCGGCGGAACTGCGCAGGCTCGGGGAGCGGTACGGGATACGCAACATCCGTGTCTTCGGATCGTTCGCGAGAGGAGAGGCAAGCAGCGACAGCGACCTCGACCTGCTCGTGGACTACGTGCCGGGACAACGCGGTTTTGCGTTTGTCCGGTTCTGCGAGGAGGCCGAGGACCTTCTGGGGCGAGACGTGGACGTGGCGACCGTCGGGAGCCTGCACCCGATGATCCGGGACAGCGTTCTTGCCGAGGCGATCCCGCTGTGACCCCTTCGAGCCGAACCGAACGCCTGTACCTCGCGGATATCCGGGACGCGATCGACAAGATCCTCCGCTACACGTCCGCCGGCAGGGAAGCGTTCGCTTCCGACGAGCGGACCCAGGACGCGGTCCTCCGAAACATCGAGATCGTCGGCGAGGCGGTGAGGGGGGTTACCGACGAGACTCGAGCCGCGCACCCGGACGTGCCATGGAAGGAAATGGCGGGGATGCGAGATCGGATCATCCACGACTACTCTCGCGTCGACCTCGACGTGGTTTGGGACGTCGTCTCGCGAGATCTTCCGGCCTTGAAGATGAAGATCGCCTCCCTCCTCGGATAGGCCGGCTAGCGCCTCCCCAAGACATCCATCCAGTTGGTCTGCTCAAGTTTCGGTGCCGAGCCGCCGATCCGAGAGAATCGGGACGGTGACCGCACGTCTCGGCCCCACGATCACCGGTGACCGATGGCCGGTCCATCCCCGCTGCCGCAACGGAGCACGAATCGACTCGCCGGAACTCGGTCACTCTAAATTGCCCGCATCCGCAACCAAAGGGTACGCAAGCCGGTGGAAACGGTGGACGCCGGTGGAAACGGTGGACAGAATTCAGGGCGCCGCCCCAAGATAACCTTGATACGGCGTCCCTTCGTAACGTCCTGTCACTCCGGAGGTCGCGGGTTCGAGCCCCGTCGGCCTCGCCAAGCATCACGACATCACCTACGTGCTTGGCGGTCCCGATCCAGGTCCACGGGGCTCGGACCGGAAAGGTGCGCGCCGCTCCGCGGCGCGTCGTTGACCTACCCCTCCGATCTGGCCGTTTGAGGCTCGAGAACCAGACCGCCTCAGGGCGCGACTTGGACCGACGCCGTGAGGAACGTGGAGGGGAGATTCATCGCCTGACCGTTCTTCACGCTCCCGTCCGTGAACGCGAGCCCGCAGTCCCCGGCGGCGACCGCCTGGAACCCGAAGGTCGCAAGGAGCCCGGAGCCGCTCACTCCCTGGCCGCCCCCCAGGCGGGACAGGCCCACCACAACCTCGCCGCCGCCCGGGACGTCGCTCGCGAGAAATACCGTCCCGACTCCGTCGCTCCCGAGAAAGGGCCCCTCGATCCCCGGGGGCACGAATTCCAGCGTCTGACGGTTGTACCGCAAGTGGAACGGCACGGAGCCGACCCCCGTACCGTTTTCTATTCGCACCTCGACGACGACGTTGTCCCCCACCCTGTACGACGGAGCGGTGGGAACCAGCCGGACGATCGCCGGAGCAGGAGGCCTTTCCTTCTCGACGACGATCGCGACCGTCTTCGTCAGCGTCCCGGAAGTCGCGGCGACCTCGATCGAGCCCGGCGCGTCGTAAGGCACCGTCAGCACGTCCTGCGCCAAGCCGTTGGAGTCGGTGTCGACCGGCGCCCCGGCGGAGGCGAGGACTCCCGCGGTCGCGCTGAACGTGACGGCCGCCCCGTGCCGGGGAGCGCCGTCGGACGTCCGCACATGCGCCGCGAGACGGGCGGCAATCGGAGTCGGGTCGCTCGCCGGGAAGACGACCCGGCTCGGATCGGCGGCCAGGGTCATGGTCGATTCGCCCGGGGCCACGACGTCGCTGTCGTTGCAGGCCCCGGCGATCGCCACGATCACGAGCATCAGCCCGGCAACCCGAACGCGGTCTCCCTTGCAGCTCACGAAGGGCCTCCTTGCCGTGACGAACTGCGCGCTCACGTCCCCCTGCTTCTCGATCCGCCGCCCAGGCCCATCTTCCTCCCGGTGCCCGGGGGAATTCAACCTGCTCGCGAACGACGCAGGGTGCGCGGCTGCTGACGGCGGCGGGAGGCGCAGAGCCATCCGTCGGCATCGGCGCGGGTTCCACACGTGCTCCCGTGGCGCAGAGAGCGTCTACCCTTCCTGGACGAACAGGGGGCGCAGATCGTACGCCAGTCGGTGGAAGCGGTGGACGCCGGTTCGAGCCCCGTCGGCCCCGCCACACGTCGCGACACCACTCGCCTGATCGGCGGTCCCCATCTCCGCTCCCGGGGCTTGGGCCGAATCGACCATCGTCGCTTCACCTCATCGACGCCGCGAGAGCGAGCGGATCGACCGCCGGATCCATGGGAGCAGACGATCGAAATCGCAATTGCCCGCCTCGAGCAACCCGATGAGGAAGCGGTGCGCGGCATCCGGCCGCACGGCGAGCTTCGACCCGTTCAGCCGGAGGAAGACGTCGGTCGCGAAGAAGGCGACCCGCTTGTTGCCGTCGACGAACGAGTGATTCATCAGGAGGGACTCGAAGAGCGCCGCCGCCATCTCCGCGAGGGCGCCGTAATAGCCGGTGCGCGGCCGGAACAGAGCGCTCTCGAGGAGGCCGGGTCGCGCAGGCCCGGCGTCCCGCCGAAGGCGTCGACGAGCCGCTCGTGAATCGCGACGACTTCGTCGCTGGTGAAGAAGAGCATCTCGTCAGCGGGCAAGGAGGCGTCCCAGCTTTTCATTCTCGGAGATCGAGTCCTCGAGGTGACGCAGCGCCACCGGCCGCACTCGCCGCCGCTCCACGTACTCGCGGATGGCTTCCGTCAGCAACTCGGAGACATTGCGGTGGGATTCCGAGGCCGTCGCCTTGAGGTCCTTCCAAACCGACTCCTCGACCTTCGAGCTGATCTTGATGGCAGCCATCGGTCCTCCTGACATGTCAAGATGCGTCGAGACGCGGGTGCCGTCCAGACGGGTTCCGACGTGAGCAGCCGTGGCGAGCCTCAGTCGATCTCCTCGTTGCTTTCGGCCGGCTCTGCGGCCGAGTGCCCCTCCGAGTCCTTCGAGCCCCTGAGCGCGCGCGGGGGCGGGCACTCCACCACGAAGGGCTCGCCCGTCTCCGGGTGGGACAGGGCGAGCCGCAGGGCGTGCAGGAGGTAGCCGGTGCTGCCGGGGAGCGCCTCGCCTTCCCCGCGCAGGCCGCCCCCCGCGGCGTAGAGAGGATCGCCGGCCAAAGGGTGACCGCACGCGGCCATGTGGATGCGGATCTGGTGGGGACGTCCCGTCTCGATCCGCACCTCCACCAGGCTCGTCGCTCCCCTGCGCTCGAGGACCCGGACCTCGCTGCGCGAGGGCGAGCCGTCCGGGCGGGCGGCGTGGACGGTGCCGAGCAACGGGTGCGGGACGCGCCCGATCCGGGTGTCCACCACGAAGACGTCCTTCTCCGGGCTGCCCTCCACGACTGCCCGGTAGACCTTGGTGACCCGGCGCTCCCGCCATGCCCTCGCGACGGCCCGCGACGCGTGGGACGTCAAGGCGAAGAGCACGATGCCCGAGGTCCCGCGCCCGAGCCGGTGCATGGGAACGGCGCGCGGGTAGCGCTTCCGCACCAGCGCGAGGAGGGTGTGGTCGAGGTAGCCGCCCCCCGGCAGCGTGGGGAGCCCCGAGGGCTTCGAGACGGCCAGCAGCGCGGAGTCCTCGTGGAGCACCGCGTAGGTCATCGGCGCCTCGGGCTCTTCCCAAGGCGGCCGGCTCCAGGTCACCCTCTGGCCTCTGCGCAGGGTGTCCCCCTCACCCGCGGGACGGCCGTCGACGAGGACGAGGCCCGCCTCGATGCGCTCCCGCCACTCGGCCGGCGAGCTGTGCGCGTGGCGCGACGCGAGATGGTCGAGAAGCGAGCGCCCCTCTTCGCGGCCGTCGATGATCTCGGTGTACAGGAAGCCGCCGTTCACAGCCGCAGTCTCCCGAGGATCGCGCTCCCCGCTCATTCTCGCACGCGGGCCGGTCGGAGTGGGCTCGTCCGACGACACGGCCCCGTCGCGCGCGTCGGCGAGAGGAGTGGTAGCCTCGCCGCGATGAGCGGCCAAGACGACGCCGGAGATCGACCCGACCGGTCAGCCGATCCGGCCAAGCCGGGCCTGACGTGGCGGCACGTGGCCAGGGCGGTGGGCATCGCCGTCGGCATCGTCGCCCTCGCGTGCGTGGCGACGCTTCTGGCGATCCGGGGTCCGTTCGTGTTCCGCGTCCCGGCCCCCCCGCCCGAAACTCCGGTTTCCGCGGAACGGCTTCGGCAGACCGTCCAGTACCTCTCGGTGGACGCCGGTCCGCGGTGGTACTCGAACGTCAAGAACCTCGACAACGCCGCGCGCTGGATCGAAGACCGCTTCCACGAGTGCGGCCTCGAGGTGACGACCCAGGAGTATCCGTTGCGGGAAGGCACGTACCGCAACGTGATCGCCCAGAGGAAGGGAACGAATCCGAGGGCGGGGGTGGTCATCGTCGGCGCGCACTACGATGCTTACGGTGGATTGCCAGGCGCCGACGACAACGCGAGCGGCGTCGCGGTGCTCCTCGAGCTGGCGCGCACGCCGCCTTCGGCTCCGTCACGACGGACCCAGATCTTCGTCGCCTTCGTCAACGAGGAGCCCCCGCTGTTCGGATCCGGCGACATGGGCAGCGCGCGCTACGCACGCAAGGTGCTCGAGGACGGGACTCCGGTCGACCTCATGATCGCGCTCGACCTCGTCGGGTTCTTCTCGGACCGGCCGGGGAGCCAGCACTACCCGCTCAAGGGCCTGGATCTCGTGTACCCGAGCGTGGGCGACTTCATCGCCGTCGTCGGGGACATGGGAGCCGGACGCTGGATCGAGAAGGTCAAGCGGGGGATGCTCTCGTCCCGGGCCCTGCCCGTCGTGTCGTTCCGGGCGCCCAGCGTCACGGAGGTCGTCCTCTACTCCGACCACAGATCGTTCCGGCAGTTGGGATTGCCGGGGGTCATGGTCACCGACATGGCCTTCGAGCGGTCACCCCACTATCACCGGAGGACGGACACTCTGGAGACCCTCGACTTCGACAAGATGGCCGACGTCGTCCGTGCGATTCGAGGGGTCCTCTGGTTGGAGGGCCAGTGATCCGGCATTTACCCGGTTTCCCCGCGTCGCTGTCCGGCGTGTTCTGCAAGCTGGAGCGCGGAGCGACGGCTCCCCACCGCGGTGCCTCGCACGGCCCGAAGGCTCCGCGACTCTTGCTCGCCGCGTTCGTCGTCGTCGCTTGGGCCCTCGCGCCCGCGGTGGGCGCCAGCCCGGAGGAGGACCTTCAGAAGGCCCGAACGCTTTTTCTCGCAAAGAAATACCAAGAGGCGGTCCCGGCCTTCGACCGTGTCATTACGGAGCATCCGGGGAGCAAGGAGTCGATCTCCGCTCGGCTCGCCAAAGCAACCTGCCTCGAGAGGATCGGAAGAGATGCGGAGTCGATCGCGATTCGCGAGGAGGTCGTTCGAGATTACCCTGGGACCGAAGATGCGGCACGCGCGCTTCTCCGACTTGGCTCGTATTACGAGAGTCGTGAGGAGCGCGGTCGCGCCGCCGAGTACTACAGGCGCGTCGTCGCCGGCTCTCCCGCGGGTTCCATTTCGGCGAAGATGGCTCTCTCCCAGCTCAAGACGCTCGACAGGTACTTCATCAGCCCGCTCTACGACAAGCTGATATGGGAGATTCGAGTACGATTTCTCGACGGCCTTCTTCACTACAAGAGAGACACCCCCGCCCGCTTCGACCTCGGAGTGGGCCTTGAGCTGGGGCTGACGGAGTACCTGGTCCGGCTGGGGGCGCTCGGACTCACGCTGCTCCTCCTGGCGGCATCGCGCCGGTTCGTCCGCCCCGCGCCGACGGTCGATGGCGTCCTTTCGAGGCGCTGGACGCCGCGCCGCGTCGTTGTCGTGCTCGTCCCGTGGTGGACGTGGTACTTGCTTCTGTTCGTCGGATCTTGCGTGCTGGCCTCCGAATTCTCAGCTACCGGATCGCCTCGTGCCGCGCTTCTTCGAGACGGTCTCGACGTGGGCATCACGCTCATGTCCTACGCAGCGTTCACAGCCGCTGTGGTGTGGCAGGAATCGCTTTCGCGACTCTTCGCGATTCCCCGGACCCTGTTGCGCAGAGCCCTCGTAGGACTCGGGCTGACGGTCGTTGCATTGTGCTCCGCGGGGGTCCTCGCCGGTCTCGCACAACACGCGCTGCGGCGTGTTGGGGTCGGTGGGACTGTTCGCCTGTGGATCCCGCCCGGCCTCCCGCCGGACACGTCGTGGATTTGGGCGATAGCCAGTTACTTGCTCGTCGCAGTGGCGGAGGAGTCGATGTTCCGCGGGGCAGCCTATCAAGCATTCAAGTCGTGCACCGATCCGCGAATTTCGGCGGTACTGGCCTCTCTCCTCTTCGCTCTGACTCATGTCCGACCGCTCGAGCAAACGATTCCATTGTTCGTGTTCGGCCTGGCGCTCACCTGGCTCCTCGAGCGTTCACGAAGTCTGACTCCGTGCATCGTCTTGCACTGGCTTCTCAATCTCCTGATATTCGCCGGGAGAGCGCGATAGAAGTCCCCGCGGGAGCACGGGTGCGCGACAGGCGAGCGAGATCATGACAGCGTGATCGGTTCGCGAGCGATCCCACCCGGCTCAGCTCGCGCGGCCGAACTGCGCGGCCAGCTCGCGGATCTTCCTGAGGTCGAGCTTGCCCGAGCCGAGGAGCGGAAGCGCGTCGACCCGGTGGAACTGGTCCACCCGCGGCGTCCAGAGATTGGAGAGACCGGCCTTCGGGAGCGCCTCGAGAACCGCGGCCAGCTTCTCCTCGGGAAGGGTGTGGAGCACGACGAGCCGCTCCCCCTTCCTCTCGTCGGGGACGCCGGTGACGGCGAAGACCTGCTCGGTCGCGCCGGCGACCTCCTGGAGCTTTTCCTCGACCTTGATGTGGGGGACCATCTCCCCCCCGATCTTGCTGAAGCGGCTCAGCCGGTCGGTGATGACGAGGAAGCCGTCCGGGTCCAGCTCGGCGACGTCGCCCGTGACGTACCAGCCGTCGCGCAGGACCTCGGCGGTCTTGTCCGGGCGGCCGAGATACCCCTTCATGACGTTGGGCCCGCGGACGACGAGCAGGCCGGGCTGGCCGACCGGCAGCGGCAGGAGCGTCGCGGGATCCACGATCTTCACGCTGATCCCCGGCAGCGGGTGGCCGATCGAGCCCCGCTTCGCCCCCACCTGCCGGAAGCCGGCGGCGCGGTAGTCGGGGCGGTTCACCGCCACCGCGGGCGAGCACTCCGTGCAGCCGTACGCCTCGAAGGGCCTCAATCCGAAGCGGTCCTCGAAGGCGACGGAGATCCGCTCGGAGAGCTTCTCCGCACCGACCATCACGAACCTCAAGCTCCCGAAATCCTCGGGCTGGCAGCGGCGGATGTACCCCTGAAGGAAGGTCGGCGTCGCGAGGAGGAACGTGACGCCGTACGTGCGGACGAGGCCGCCGATCGCCCGCGCGTCGAGCGGGCTCGGGTGGTAGACGACGCCCGAGCCGAGCGCGGCGGGGAGGCAGAGCGTGCCGGTGAAGCCGAAGGAGTGGAAGAACGGAAGGACCCCCAGGATCCGGTCGCTCCCGCCGAGGCTGAAGATCTGGCCGATCTGCTCGATGTTCGACCCGACGTTGTCGTGGGTCAGCATCACCCCCTTGGGATCCCCGGTGCTGCCGCTCGAGAAGATGACGGTCGCGAGATCGTCGAGCGAGGCCCGCCGGCGCCGGCCGAGCGCCCGCTCGAGGAGGCCCGCGGGGGCGAGGAGGCGCAGGAGGACCGCCCAGAGCTTCTCTCGGGCGCGCGGATGCGCCGCCAGGTCCTCGAGCAGGACGGTCCGCCCCGGCACGCGGACCTCGAGGCGGTCGAGGAACGCCTTCGCGGTCACGACCGTCTCGAGGCCGCACTGCCGTGCGCAGGACTGGAGGACCTCGTCAGATGCCGTGTAGTTCAGGTTCACGGGGACCTTCCCCGTCAGGAGCGCCGCGAAGTTCACCAGGGCGCCGCCGACCGACGGGGGGAGCAGGATGCCGACCTTCTCCTGCCCCTCCCAGACCGGCCGCAGGCGGCGCGCGAGGAAGATCGTGCGCGCGAGGGCCGCGCCGTAGCGGAGCTTCGGCACCTTCCCGTCGGCCATCGCGAAGCGGAGCGGGTGCCGCCGGGCCGACGCGACGAAGGCGCGGTGCAGCGTCCTGCGAAGCCGCCTGCGGCTCGCCCAGGCCTCCGTCTGGAGCGCCTGGACCGCCTCGCGGACCTCGACGTGCGTCGAGCCGGCGGGCATGGGCCGCCCGAAGCTCACCGTCACGGGGAACGGGATCCGGTGGGGGATCTTCCAGAAGAAGCGCCCCTTCTCGAAGCTGAAGATCGACCCCCAGACGCCCTCGAGGGCGACCGGGACGATCGGGGCGTCCACCCCCTTCATGATCCGTTCGAAGCCGCGCCGGAACGGGAGCAGCGCCCCGATCCGCGTGATCTGCCCCTCGGCGAAGATGCAGACGACCTCGCCCGCCTGAACCGCGTCTCCCGCGACGCGCAGCGCCCGGATCATGTCGCGCGGCCTGAAGTCAGAGGAGACCGGGATCGCCCGGATCGTCCGCGCGAACGGCTTGACGAGCGGGTGGTCGTAGATCGCCTGGTAGATCAGGAAACGGACGGGACGGTCGGTCGAAGCGCTCAGCAGGAGCGCGTCCACGAAGGAGAGGTGGTTGGAGACGAAGAGGGCGCCCCCCTTCTCGGGGATGTTGTCGCGCCCCTCGATCCGGATCCGGTAGAAGGTGTGCGTGAGGAGCCACAGCAGCAGACGCAGCAGGGCGTCGGGAAGGAGGCGGAGGACGTAGACCGTCGCGGCGAGGGTGAGGAGCGCGCTCGCGAGGACGATCGACGGTGGCGAAAGGCGTCCCGCCGAGACCAGCAGCCAGTAGACGCCCGCCGCGAGGAAGACGCCGATCCAGCTCAGCAGGCCCGCCGCGGCGATGATGGCCCCCCGCCGCGCCGCCGCGGGACGGTGCTGGATCATCGCGTTGACCGGGACCGCGAAGAACCCCGCGAACACGCCGAGCAGCGCCAGGCGGACCGCCACTTCGCCGAAGGTCAGACCGTGGGGCGAGAGCATCAGGGCGAATACGGTGATGCCGAGCGAGCCGAGCGGGACGAGGCCGTACTCGATCTTGTTCCCCGAGAGGTATCCCGCGGCGAGGCTGCCGAGGCCGATCCCGACGGCGAGCGTCGCCTGCAGGACGCCGCCCTGCGATTCGCGCAGGTGGAGGACGTCCGAGCCGTAGAGCAGGAGGACCGGTTGGAGGATCGCGCCGAGGAACCAGAAGTAGACGTTGCCGGCTACGGCGAGGGCGAGGACGCGGTCCTTCCGCATCTCGCGCATCTCGGTCGAGAGGGCTCCCAGGAAGTTGAGCCGGAGGCGGCTGCCCGGGTTGGCGGCGGGCACGCGGCGAATCCCCAGGCTCGCGAGGAGGCCGAGGGCGGCGAGCCCGACGAAGATCGCGCCCGAGTACCCCTGCCTTCCGCGGAACGCCTCCGCCATCAGGGCGCCGCTCACGGTGCCGAGGATGATCGCGAGGAACGTCCCCAGCTCGAGGATGCCGTTCCCCCACGAGAGGAGCTTCTCGGGGAGCAGCTCGGGCAGGAGGCCGTACTTGGACGGCCCGAACAGCGCCGCCTGGGTGCTGAGGAGGAAGACGGCCGCCGCCTGCACCGGCAGACTCGGGAGCGCGAGACCCGTCGCCGCAAGCAGGACCACGCCGAGCTCCATGACCTTCGTGCCGATCGTGACGGACCGCTTGCTGAACCGGTCGGCGAGGAAGCCGCCGGTCATGGAGAACAGGACGAACGGGAGCGCGAAGAGGAAGAGGATCAGCGGGATCAGGCTGTCGCGCTTCTCGGTCGGCAGCCCCATGCGGAGGATCAGGAAGATGATCAGGTTCTTGAGCGCCGAGTCGCTGAACGCCCCCTGGAACTGGGTGACGATCAGGCTCCAGAAGCTCGCCTTCCAGGGCTCCGGTTCCGCGGGGGCCAAGCCTGAGGCCGCCTCGATGACGGTGTCCTCGCGCACGCGCCCCCTTTCGCCGAAGGTCGGGGCCTGCCGGTCGATCCTGGGGGGCATTCTAGACCACCGTCGGCCGCCGGACGTCGTCTGTCCTGGACCCGACGCAGCGACGAACCGCTCGAGACCCGATTGACGGGAAACGAGCGGCTATGATGAACTCGGTCGTCGTCGACGCCCCCGAGAGGACGGCCGGCGAGAGGTTGCGAATGGAGTTCCCGATCCTCGGGTGCTCGAAAACGGCGGAGGGGTGGGATTGCCGAATCGCGATTCCCCTCAAGCATCCCGTGTTCGAGGGGCATTTCCCGGGCCGGCCGGTGCTTCCGGGGATCGCGCACCTCGCGGTCGCCGTCCAGGCGATGGCTGCGGTGACGAAGCGTCGCGTCGTGCTCGCGGCCGTCCCGATCCTCCGGCTCCGGCGCCCGGTCGCTCCCGGCGACGTTCTCGATGTCTCGATCCGGCGGCCGACTCCGGACGCGACCGTCCCCTTCGACATCCGTCGTGGCGCCGAGCGAGTGAGCAGCGGAATTCTCGTGCCGGATCGGGAGACCTGACGTCGTGGCTCCGACGCTACCCGAGATCGAGGACCTGATTCCGCACGGGGGCCCCACGCGGCTCCTTCAGGCCATCGAGGAGGTCCTGGAGGATCGGCTGGTCTGTCGCGCGCTGATCCCCGCGAGCAACGCCTTCGTCTCCGGGGGAAGCGCGCCGGCGTTCATCGGCCTCGAAGTCGCCGCCCAGGCCGCCGCCGTGGCCGAGGCTCTCGAGCGTTTCGACGCCGGGCGCGCCGTGGCGCCGCGGATCGGGTATCTCGTCGGCGTCCGCGACGCGGTGTTCAGCGTCGATCGCCTGCCGATCGACCGCCGACTACAGGTCTTCGTGCGCCTCGTGGAACGGGCTGGCCCGCTGAAGGTCTACGGCGCGCGAGTCGCCCTGGAGGGTGAAACCTGCGTCGAGGCGACGATCAGCACCACTATCCCGTGAGTCCCCGAATCGACGGTGGCGGGACTCGCGATTCCGCCGGGCGTCGAATGGAACCGCGACCGACCGGGCCTTGACTCTTGTTCGCCCAACCGTTACGGTTCTTCCGTCCGGGCACGGCACGCTGCGGCTCGCGTCGTGGCTCGAGTCGCGCATGAGAATCCGTCCCCCGCGTTGAATTCGAGTGACGAAGAAGATGCGATCGAGGGAACCGATCCGTCGTGGGGTGAGAATCGACGACCGCGGCGTGTCCCCGGAAATCGTGATCGCCGTGGCGTCGCGCCGCGACCGGGTCGAGCTTTCATCCCGGCCCGCTTGGCGGAATCGGATCCGGCGGTCGCGCCTGGCGCTCGACGACGCGCTTCGCGAGGGCCGGCGCGTCTACGGCGTCTCGACGGGCGTCGGGAACGCCTCGTCCCGGCCGGTCGGGCCGCGCGAGCAGATCGAGTACACCCGCGCCATCATGGACCAGCACGGGTGCGGCGTCGGCGAGCCCCTGTCGGAGGAGGAGGGACGCGCCGTCATGTTCGCGCGCCTCGTGTCGCTGGCCAAGGGGTACTCCGCCGTCCGGTTCTCCTTGCTCGAGGCGCTCCGCGACCTCCTGAATCGGGGTGTGGTCCCGGCGATTCCGCGCTTCGGCTCCGTCGGGGCGTCGGGAGACCTGACGCCCCTGTCCTACGTGGCGGCCGTGATGGCCGGCGATCGCGAGGCTCGCTACCAGGAGCGGATCGTCCCCGCGAAGCGGGCGCTGCGCGCGGCGGGGCTGGCGCCCTTCGTCTTCGCGCCGAAGGAAACGCTGGCCATCATGAACGGGACCTCCGTCATGACCGCCCTGGGTATCCTCGCCGTCGAGCGACTCCGACGGATCGTGGAGGTCGCCGAGCGGGCGTCCGCTCTGGCGGTGGAGGTTCTCCACGGCAGGTCCCAGGCCTTCCATCCGCTCGTTCACGCGGTCAAGCCCCACAGAGGGCAGATCGAGAGCGCCGGGAACATCCGCGCCGCGCTCCGGGGGAGCCGGCTCCTCGACCCGCCCCACGTGGAAGGGCGCCCGGTCCAGGACCGATATTCCGTTCGCTGCAGTCCCCAGGTGCTCGGCGCCACGCGGGATGCCCTCGAATGGGCGTGGCGGCTGCTCGGAATCGAGCTCAACAGCGTCAACGACAATCCGCTGGTCGACCCCGGCGGAGGAGGTGTCCTGTTCGGCGGGAATTTCTACGGCGGCCACGTGGCCCTGGCCATGGACTTGGTCAAGATCGCGGCCGCCTCCACGGCGGACCTTCTCGACCGGCAATTCGCGCTCCTCGTGGAGAGTCCGCACAACATGGGGCTGCCGGAGACCCTCGTCCCCTACGGCGGCTGCGGCGTGAAGGGGCTCCAGATCACGTGCAGCGCGCTTGCCGCGCTCGCCGTTCAGAGATCGACCCCCGACAGCACGCTCTCGCGGTCCACCGAGTGCGCGAATCAAGACAAGGTGAGCATGGGGCTCAACGCCGCGGTGAACGCCGCGGAGGTGGTCGGTCTCGTGGCCCGGGTGCTCGGCACCGAGCTGATCGCGCTGTCGAACGCGGCGCGCCTCAGGAACGAAACGCGCCTCTCCCGCGAGGGGCGCAGGCTGCTGCGGAGCGTCCGCGCCATCTCGCCCGTTCTCGACGCCGACCGGCGGCTGGACCGGGACCTCGCGCGAATCGCCGCGTGGGTCGAGAGCGGCGCCGGGTCGTCATGACCGCGGGGGGGGGCTCGAGCGGTCCGCGCGAGTCTCCCATCGCCGCGACGTTCGCCGGGGACCCCGGTCGCGCGTACCTCGACGACAACGGCGAGACCTGGACGGTCGGACGACTGCTCGCCCTGGCGGCCGGCGTCGCGAGCGCGATGGCCTCCGAACCGGCGGACACGATCGCCGTCCGCTCGCACTCGGCCGCCTTCGTGATCGCGGCGATCCTCGGGGCCTGGAAGACCCGCCGCGCTCCGCTCCTGCTCGACCCTTCCTCGCGGGTCGAGCGGGTCGAGCCGGGAGGACCCGGCCGACGCGCCGCCGTTCTCGTTCCCTCCGACGAGCAGGACGAAGGGACCGCGCTCGCGGTCCGTGAGGAACGCTCCGCGCCGATCGACCCGGAGTTTCCGGCGGGCGAAACGACCGAGGTCGCCTTCCTGACCTCCGGCTCCACGGGCGAGCCGAAGCGGACCTTGAAGCGCGGGTATCAGCTCGCGATGGAGTTCGAGGCCGAGCCCGGCTGGCTGCACTCCCCGCGGCCTTGCAACGTGCTCTGCCTCGTCCCGCCTTATCACATCCTCGGATACATTTACGGACTCTACCTGCCCGCCGCCACCGGCGGCCGCACGTGCTTCATGCGCGGCGGGACCCCGCAGGCGTGGGTCGAGCGGATCCGCGCGCGGCCCCCCGACCTCGTCGTGGGCGTTCCCTCGCATTACCGGCTGCTGAACGGGATCCTGCGGGAGCCCTTGCCGCCTTCGACCTTCCTGAGCTCGGGAGCACCCCTGCCGCCGGCGGTCGGAGAACGCTTTCTGAGCCTCGCCGGCCGGAGGATCGTGCAGGTTTACGGATCCACCGAAACCGGCGGCATCGCAACGCGCGACCGCGAGGGCCCTTGGACGCCTCTTCCCGGACTCGAGTGGAGGGTGGAGCGCGGCGACGGCCGTCTCGCCATCCGCTCGCCGTGGCAGGAGCGTCCCGCTTCGTGGCATCGGACCGACGATCTCGCCGAGGACGCCCGGGGCGGCTTCCTGCTCCACGGCCGCGCCGATTCGATCGTCAAGGTGGGCGGCCGGCGTTTCTCCAGCGGAGAGATCGTCAAAGCCGCCCTGTCCCATCCAGCGGTCGACGAGGCGTACGCCGTGACGTACGGCCGCTACGGCGAGCCCGCCGTCGCGCTGTTCGTGACCGTCGTCTCCGGAGTGGAAGCCACGACGTCGGGAATTCGGGGCCACCTCGCCGAGCGGCTCTCCGCCTTCAAGGTGCCGAGGACGATTCAGATCCTCGAGCGGCTCCCCACCAAGGGGAGCGGGAAGGTGGACGCCGAGGCTCTGCGCGACCTCGTTTCAACCCCCGGCGCGTAGGGCGGCCCGTCGCCCCCTATCGGCGATCGGCCGTCGCGAGGCCTCGGACGGAGCCGCCGACGGTTTCCACCGCCTCGATCGGCCTCTCTTCGACGCGGGTCACCGCCGCCGGGCCCTCCGTGGGCCCGAGCGGGACCGGCCGATCCCCCGCGTAAACCGCGTGCCGCCCTCGGGTGCGGTACCACTCCGCGGTCGTCGCCGTCCTGTGCGTGGCTTCGATGATGGGTCGCCACCCGATCCCGGTGTTGTACGCGCAGAACGAAATCTCTCCGCGCTCGGTGCCGTACGGAACCACGCACATCCGGGTGCGCTCGAAATCGTAGGTGAAGACGTCCTGGAACCACATGGCGCCCACCAGCAAGGGGCGCCAGGCGTAGCGGCTCCGGTCCGCGAGTCCCAGGGCCAGCCGGTTGTAGCCGTCGACGCTCCTCAGGAGCTCCAGCACGCCCAGGTTCGCCGGGAACCCGTCCACGTTCATGTTCCTCAGGAGAGCGAGCGCGGACCGGAACAGCGCGAGTCGTCGGCCTCGAGCCGAATCTCCGACGAGCCTGAGGTCCGCGAGCAAGCGATCGAGATTCACGAGATCCGTGGCCGGCAACGCCTGCTTCGTCTCTTCGTTGACCACGAGGTACGTGGCCGCGCCGCAGTGGGGGTGGCAACCGCAGCTCAGCGCGCCCCAGTCGGCCTCGGGCCCCGCGAGGAGGTCCTTCAGATCGGTGAACGGCCCGGCGGCGGAGAGCGGAAACCAGTCTCGGAGCGGCTCGATGAACCCCAGCTGGTCCCTGAGGTCGTGAGCCAGCTGCGGCAGGGTGTACCGATGGCGCGCCCGCGTCGCGTCGTCCGCGTCCTCGCCGCGCCCCGTGAACGAGACGGGCTGGAAGACGACGGCGTTCACCTTGCCGATGTTCTCGATGACGAACCGAACGATGGGGCCCGCCTGGTGGTTGTTGACCGTGTTGACGATCGTCGCGACGAGCGTGACGTCGACGCCGGCCGCGTGAAGGTTGTCGATGGCGCGCCGCTTGACGTCGAAGAGGTTGGTGACGTGCCGGTGGAGATTCGCTTCGTTCCCCACCCCGTCGAACTGCAAGTAGACGAGCCTCAATCCGGCCCATGCCGCTTCGCGGGCGAAATCGGGGTCCTGGGCGAAGCGAATTCCATTCGTGGCCGCCTGCACGGCCAGGTATCCGAGACTCCTCGCATAGGCCACTGCGGGAATGAAGTGCGGGGAGAGCGTCGGCTCGCCGCCCGAGAATTGCACCGACATCTGCCGTCGGGGCTTCACCTGGAGCGCGCCGTCCAGGATCGACTGGATGCGTTGCCAGTCGAGCTCGTAGACGTAGCCGACCTGGTTGGCGTTCGCAAAGCAGGGATTGCACATCATGTTGCAGCGGTTGGTGAGGTCGATCGTGAGCACCGAGCCGCGGCCGTAGCGGATCGCGCTCGAGCCGTGCTCGTGCCGTCCGTCGGGAACCCGCTCGAAATCGCGGCCGGGGTCCAGGGACTCCATCCGACGCATGAACGCCGGGTCCGTCGAAAGGACGTCCTCGATCCGGCCGTGAACGGGACAGGTCTTCACCATCCACACCTTGCCGTCGCGCTCGAGGACATCGGCTTCGATTTCCGCGTGATGCCCGTGCGCGAGATCCTCCGTGGCAAGCTCTCCCGCGAGGACCCGTGCGCGCACTTCCTTCACGCACGCCGGGCAGAGCGACAGGGTGCGACGGGGAAACCCCAGCGGCGGGTGGGACCGCTCGACGCTCCTGAGCCGAGGGGAGGGCGCCCACTTCGACCGAACCCTGCGCAGCTCGCGCCCCCCATGGATGCTGCGGAACGCCGCCCAGAGAACGTTCGAGGCGGCGACGATCGCCCGCTCCTTGGGCCTTCCGGGCATGCTCCGCTCCTCGGCGCCGGGGACGCTGGCGCGGGTCGGCGTCCGCGTGCCGTGCGCTTCCACTCGGAACCGCCTCGTCCGGCTACCGCGGCCATCTTACTTCCTAGGAGTCCGGGCGTTCCAATGACGATCGCGCGGACGATCGGACCGCCCTATTCCCCCTTTCGCGATCCGGGTAGGCGTCCGGGCGGGGCGCGAGCCGCTCTAGGAGAGCGGGACGCAACGGTACCCCATCGCGTCGAGGTCCGAGAGAAGCCGCGGCAGGAGGTCGATCACCTCGGGGCACCCCTCGACCTTGCGATCGTGCCCGTCGTGGAGGAGAAGGATGCTCCCCGGCGATACCCTGCGGAGGCGACGGCGATGGGGACCGTCGCGGCGCAAGGGATTCCTCTGAGGGAAGCGGACCTCCCAACTCACCAACTCGAGCCCGGATCGGGCGAGCACCCGGCGCAAGAGACAGCTCTTCATCCCCACGGGAGCGCGGAACCACGCGCACGGCTTTCCGGATGCCGCCTCGACCGCCGCCTTCGACGCGCGCACCTCCCGCAGCAGCCGGCTCGCCGGAAGGAGCCAGAAGAGGTACGAGTGACCGTATGAATGGCAGCCGAGCGTGTGCCCGTCGGCGACGATTCGCCGCACGACATCCGGGTGGCGGTCGACGTGCTTGCCGACGAGGAAGAACGTCGCATGGATTCCCTTCGCCCTCAGGATCTCGAGGACCCGTGGGGTCACCTCGGGATGGGGACCGTCGTCGAACGTGAGAACGGCGACACGGTCCCGCGTCCTGAGACGCGAGCGGTTGGGCCCGAAGATCCTGCTCCTGGGATGGAGCACCCCCCAGGCGACGAACACGTGATACATGCCGTACCCGAGGAGCACGCCCGCCGTGAGCGGCCCGTTTCGCAGCAACAGCGCCAGAAGCGCGAGGTGCATCGCGACGGAAAGCCCGAGGAACATCAGCGCTCGAACCGGGAGGCCACCACCCTGACGCAAACCCGGGCGGTGTCCCGCCACGAGCGGTAGTGGCTGGTCTTCGATCCTTCGACCTGCCGGACCCGAACGGGAACGCTGAGCACGCGAAAACGGGACCGAATCGCCTTGACGATGACCTCGCTCTCCATCTCGTATCCGGTCCCGGTGAGCCGAAGGCATCGAAGCAGGCGCGCGTCGTAGAGTCGAAAGCCGCTCTGCGTTCCCGTCACCCTGGCCCCGGCGAAGATCGAGATCGCACGATCCGCGAATCGGTTGCCGAAGCGGCGGATCGGGATCATCCCGTCCTGGAGATGGAGCTGCGATCCGATGACGATCCCGGCGCCCGAAGCCGCCCAGGACTCCACGAGCGTGGGGATCTCCCGGGGGTCGTGCTGCCCGTCCGCGTCGAGGGTCAATACGCCGTCCGCATCGGCCTCGAGGACGTGACGAAAACCGGCCCGAAGCGCCGCACCCTTTCCCCGGTTCGAGCCGAGCCGGAGCACGACGGCTCCGGCGCCTTGCGCCCGCTCCGCGGTGGGATCCGTGGAGCCGTCGTCGATGACGACCACCTCACCCAGGACCCGGCGGGTCGCCTCGACGACTTCGGCCACCGTGTCCGCCGCCTGGTAGGCAGGAACCAACGCCACGATTCTCACGGCTCAGAGCCCGGGTCCGATGACGATCGCGGCGGCCGAGCCCCCGCGGGCCTGCCTCGCCACGATCGAGGCGGACCCGCCGCCGGCCGCGATCCGGTCCATCGCGAGGACCGCCCGAAGCACACCATCCGCCAGGATCCAGCCGATGCGGTCGGAAACCTCCTCCGGCGCCACGGCGGGAATCGCGCCCGCCGGGTCTCGCGGGATCCCGGCCGACTCGAGCGCCAACTCCAGGGCCCGGTCCAAGGCATGGGGCGGAGGAAGCCGCAGAGGCGGGCCGGCGACAGGAGCCCCGGCTTGCCCCCGTCCGATCAGCGATCCGAGGGTCCTGGCGCCGCGTCGCGCGGCGGACTCGCGGGTCTCGAGGACCAGCGCGGCGGCAGCCTCGCCCGCCTTCGCCCCGGGAACGAACCGGGACAGGAGATCCTGAAGCTCGGCGGTCGCGGCGTCCCCCGCCGCGACGATGACCGCGTCCGCGGCTCCCTGGCGCAGCAGCAGCTCCGCGAGGATCATCGCACTCTCGCCGCTGATCTCTCGCTGCGTGACGGTCAAGGACGGACCACGGCAGCCGAGGACCATCGCCACGTGGGCAGCGGGCGAGCTGTCCATCGAATCCGGGAAGTTGATCGCGTCGGCGTAATCCAGCCCGGCTCCGGCGACGCCTCGAAGGTAGGCCGCCGTCTTCTCGAGGCAGCCCAGACCCGTTCCCATGACGACCGCGGCCCGGTCGTCGGCGAGTCGCTCCCACGCCGCCTGCTCGGCGGCCTCAAGGCACGCCGCCAGCACGAGCTGGGAGAGCCGGTCGAGACGTCGTTTCTGGTTGGGATGGAGCCGCGTGCCGAAGTCGAACGCGATCCGGGTTTCCGGGCCGCCCGGGATCCGGAACGCGGCGACGGCGGTGGGCACGTCCCCGCCGAGCGGACAGACGAGGCCGGCTCCGGTGATGACGGACGGTGCGTTCACCACGGGTCCCGCCTTCCGAGACAGAGCACGGCGTTCGATCCTCCGAAACCGAAGGAGTTCGACAGGACGACGCGCACGTCCTCCCGGCGCGATCGATCCCGGACGATCTCGAGCCCGAAGGCCGGATCGGGCTCGCGGAATCCCACGGTCGGGGGGATGATCCCCGTCCGAAGGGTCTCCACCGCGACGATCGCCTCGATGGCTCCCGCCGCGCCCAGCGTGTGCCCGATGCTCCCCTTGACCGAGGTGACCGGACAGCACGCGGTCCTCCCCTCGAGCACCGACGCGATCGCTGCCGCTTCGGCGGCGTCGTTGAGAAGCGTCCCCGTGCCGTGCGCGTTCACGTGGTCGACGGCCTCCGGGGGGACGTTCGACCGAGCCAGCGCGGCCCGCATGGCACGGGCCGCGCCGGCGCCGTCGGGTGCCGGCGCGGTGAGGTGGTGTGCGTCGGAGCTCTGGGCTCCCCCCAACAACACCGCGAGCACCCCGACGCCTCGCCTCTCCGCGCCGGACTCCCTTTCGAGGACCAGCATGCCGGCCCCCTCGCCCAACGAGAGCCCGCAGCGATCGCGGTCGAACGGGCGGCACGGCTCCCTAGAGACGACCCGCAGCGAGTGGAATCCGCTCACGATCATTCGAGCCAGGGTATCGACGCCCCCGGCGAGCGCCACGTCCGCCTGTCCGCTCCGAATCAGGTCGGCACCGATCAGGATCGCGGACGCGCCAGATGCGCAGGCGGAGTGGAGCGTCAGGCGCGGCCCGCGCAGGTCGAATCGGTTCGCCAGGATGTCGGCGGTTCCCGCCTTCTCGAACACGACCAGCGCCGAACGGCGCCCCGGCCTCCCGTTCGCGCGGGAGACGAAGTCCTCCTCCGTCTCACGAATGCCGCCCGTCGTGGTGCCGACGACCACCGCGACCCGGTCGCGGACGCCGAGGTCGGAGAGGCGCGCCTGGACGGCCGCCTCCTCGGCGGCCGCCGAGGCCAGACGGTCGGTCCGTGACGCGAAGGCCGGAATGTCCTTCGACGGCGGAGGATCGCTCACCTCGGCGGCGATCGGGCTCTGCCCCCGTCCGAAACGGGCTTCGAGAGGGCGGATCCCGCAGTGCCCCTCGACGAGACGATCCCACGAGGATCGGACGTCGCGACCCAGAGCGTTAAGGGTCCCGCACCCGGTCACGACCACGCGAGGCTGGCGAATCACACCGCTCATCCACGGGCGGATCCCGGGTCGGGGGCGGCGGCCCGCCGCTGGCGAACGAACGCCGCGAGCGTGGCGATCGACTGGAACGCCTCTCGCGCCGGCTTCTCGTCCGCGATCTTGAAGCCGTATCGCTCCTCGAGGGCGAGCGTGAGCTCGAGCAGGTCGATGGAGTCCAGGCCCAGCGCCCCCCCGACGAGGGGTTCGGAGTCGTCGATGGAGTCCGGGGAGACACCGGGGAGGCGCAGCCTCCGAATCAGCAAGTCCTTCAGTTCTTGCCTCAACCCCGCGTCGTCGGTCACGACGTGATGATATCACGGCGTCCCCGCCCGTCGGCGGCCGCACGACCCCCTAAGGCTCCGCTCTGACGCCGGTCACGCCGGCGCCGGCCCGTCGCGGTTCGAGAGCGCCGATCTCGTCGACGGCCAGAGGTCATAGAAGTTGAACCACTGATCCGGGTGACGACGGACGGCTTGCTCGAGTTGCGCCGCGTATTGCGCGACGCCGGCGGCGATGTCCGCGCCGCGGTCCGAGGTGCGAGGGAACCGAACCGGCTCTCCGACCTCGCTTCGCCAGCGCCACCAACCCTCTTGAACGACGAACGTCGGGACCATGGGGACGTCGCAGCCGTACGCCAAGAGGAACGGGCCCAGGGGGAAACGGAACGGAGCGCCGAAGAGGCCGACCTCGACGACGCGGTCGCCGGTCGCGCGATCTCCCTGCATCGCGACGATCTCGCTCCTCGCGAGCGCGGCACGCAGCACGAGCGCGCTCGCGGGGTCGCGGCCCACCCGAAGGACGCGGACACCCCCGTTCACCCTGAGACGGTTCAACCACCGCTCCGCGGCGTTCGTCCGCTCCACCTGCATCGCCACGAGGACGGGCCGTCCGATTCCTTGGAGCGCAAGAGTCCCAACCTCCCAGTTCCCGAGGTGAGCCGTGAGGACCAGGGCGCCGCTCCCCTGCTCCAGAGCCTCGCGAAGCCGCTTCTCGCCCGGCGGGTCGCGAGCGAGGCGCGGCTCCAAGCTCTCGGGCGTCATGCTCCGGAGCTCACAGTAGCTCGCCATGAAGCGGCCGAAGTTGTAGAAGAGGCCCCAGACGACGCGGTAGAGAGGCCAACCGCCCCGGCGCAGAACGCGACGGAGGTTCCGGATGGCCGCCTGCCGCTCGCGCTTCATGACGGCGAGGCAAATCGCCGCGGTGACGGCACCGAGGACGGGAACGATCCGGCGAGGCACGCGCGGGGTGATCGTCAGGATCAACCGCAGCGACGTGGCGGTATTCCAGCCATGAGCGTACCAGCGGCTCATCCCGGCACTCCGACCGCCGCGGCGAGGGTCGCTCCCGAGCCCAGGAGACCTCCGCGTCCTCGCCCGCACGGGAATCCCGAGGGGTTCGGTCCGCTCACGGGACTCCGGAGAAGGACCGCGCACCGTCCGGGGCAAATATCGCGGCATCGAGCGGGACGTGCCGATTCCCGAGGAACTCGAGGACCGTCACCTCTCCCCGCTCGTGAGCGAGGAGGTGCCGGATCTCCATCTCGGCGAGAACCGCGCGGCCCCCGTCGCGACGAAACACCTTGAAGAGAATCTCCTTCGCCTCCTTGCCGGAGCGGAGCGCCAGTCGCAGCCGGCGCGGGAGCCGGTCCTCCTGGCCGATCCAGAGGGTGCCCGAGGCGTAGGACGCCCGGGGGCTCTTGGCGGTCAGATCCAGGACCCAACACGGCGTGCTCCCGACGAGTTCCGGGCCGCTCCTCGGACTCCCCTGGAATTCGTCGGCCAATCGCAGCCGGGCGACGTCGGCCACCGAGGCCGCCCCGAGCAACCGCTGGTTGGCGCTGACGGCCACGGGGCGCTTCGAGCCCGGCACGATCAGCCACACCCGGCTTCCCACGACGAGTATTCTTCTCCCCTGCTGCCGGCCTTCTCGAAAGACGCAGAGGACCTTGTCGGAGCCCTTGACGTAGACGTCCAGCCCCGATGCGGCCGCGGTCCCGTCGCGCTCCCGGACGACCGCCCGCAGCGAGATCACCCCCTCCTCGATCGGGTGCCATGCCGAATCCGCGGCCAGGAGCAGATCGTGCGCGGGGACCGCGGCGCCCGACGCGAGAGCGAGCCTCGCGAGCACGAGGACCGCGACCCGGGTCCCGAGCGCTCCAAAGCGTCGCGCGAGCCGGTTCCTGCCGCCTTCACACATGGGTGAGGGCGTCCACGATGGACATGCTCGCCGCACGGCGTGCCGGAAGGTACGACGCCAGCATGAGCGTCGCGAACATCACCACGGCTCCCGCCGCGTGCGCGGCCACGAAGAACTGGACATGAAGAGGAGCGCCGTGGGCCGCGCCGGGAGGCGGCGGGAGCACGATTCCCGAGTGGTTCAGGGCGAAGCGGACCACGAGGGAGAGCGCCACGCCGCCGGCGCAGCCGCTCGCGGCCAGGCAAAGTCCCTCGAGCAGGAAGAGCCGCCGGATCAGTCCCGGCCGCGTTCCGAGGGCGCGGAGCGTCCCGATCTCGCGTGTCCTCTCCGCCGCGGCCATCAGCATGGTGTTCGCCGACGCCAGGAGCACGACGATCACGAGGACGATTCCCATGAACCCGAAGATCCC
Organism: Terriglobia bacterium; assembly: GCA_020073205.1. Taxonomy (NCBI): domain Bacteria; kingdom Pseudomonadati; phylum Acidobacteriota; class Terriglobia; species Terriglobia bacterium. The sequence goes on along the minus strand of JAIQFR010000026.1, from coordinate 1,289 downwards.
GAGGTACAGAAGCCGCACCTGACGGTAGAAAACCGCCAGCTCCCGCCAGGTCTTGCCACTCACCCGGATTCCCTCGCGCCGGAGCCGTTCCTGCGCCCTCTCGAGCGCGTCCGACGCCTCGCCGGCGGAACGGAGCACGACGACGAGCCTCGAAACCCGGTCCGTGGCTCCCAGCAGCTCGCCGGCCAGATCGAGCGACGTGGCCAGATAGCGCTCGCTCAGCTCCTGGACCGGGAGATCGACCCGCCCCACGACGATCGCGTCGACCGCGTTCAGGACGCCGTCCGCGCTCGTGGCGAGCATCGTGACCGTGTCGCCGTCCCGCACCGAGAGCGCCTTTGCCAGACCGACGCCGAGAACGACGCCGCGCTCGCCGCGGCCCGCGAGCCATCGGCCCGACGCGAGGACCTCGGGGTAGTCCATCGATCGGGCTTCCGGAGCCGGGTCGAGCCCCACCCCGAGAAACGGAACGGACCGGAGCCCCGCGCTGACGAGGCCGACGAAGTTGATCCGGGGCAGGACCTCCACGACGGCCGGGTCCCGCCTCAGGATCCGCTCGATTCGAGACGCGTCGACGAGACCGTGCTCCGCCCCTCCCTCGCCGCTTCCCTCGAACTCCGCGGGATCGGCCAGCTGCAAGTGCCCCAGTCCGTTGCGGATCGTCCCCTCGCGCAGCCCGTCGAGGCTCTGCGCCATGAACCCGCCCGCCAGCGCGAAGGCCGCGAAACCGAAGACCACCACGCCTCCGGTCAGCAGGCTCCTGCGCCGGTTGCGCGCCACGTTGCGGAAGGCGAGGCGCCAGAGCGTCATGCCGACCCCACGACGCTTCCGTCCTCGAGGGTCACGACGCGGCCGGCCCTCGCCACCACCCTCGGATCGTGCGTCGCCACGACGAAGGCCACGCCGCGCTCCCGGTTGAGCTCCCCCACGAGGTGGAGGATCCCATCGGACGTCCGCGTGTCGAGGCTCGCCGTGGGCTCGTCCGCCAGGACCACGTCGGGCTCGTTCGCGAGCGCGCGAGCGATGGCGACCCGTTGGCGCTCGCCTCCCGAGAGCAGGTCCGGCCGGGCCTCTGCCCGCGCGGCGAGTCCCACCCGAGCGAGCAGGCTCCGGGCCCGTCGGCGCCTCGCGCTCGCGGGCACGCCCTTGAGCATCAACGGGAACTCCACGTTCTCCGCGACCGTGAACACCGGCACGAGGTTGAAGTTCTGGAAGACGAAGCCGAGACGATCGCGGCGGAGGTCCGCCAACGAGTCTTCGTCCAGGCCTTCGATCGGACGGCCGTCGAG
>JAIQFR010000025.1 GCA_020073205.1 Terriglobia bacterium | reverse complement strand
ACGCAGAACGGCGACGGGCGGACCTTCAGGAGAGGAGACCTCGCGGACGAGATCATCCTGCACGGACCGGGCCAGAGGGTGGCCTACGTCACCGACCTCGGCTTCACACCCGAGAATTTCGAGGCCGTGGCCGCCTTGGCCCGGGACGCGGACCTCCTGGTCTGCGAGGCGGCGTTCCTGCACGAGGACGAGGCGCTGGCCCGAGCGCGGAAGCACCTGACCGCGCGGCAGTCCGGGGAGCTGGCCCGCGCGGCGGGTGCTTCGCGGCTCGCTCCGTTCCATCTCTCGCCGCGCTACCAGGGACGCGAGCAGGAGCTGCTCGACGAGGCCGCGAGCGCGTTCGGCGGCCCGGTCCTGGTCCTGACGTCGGAGGCGCTTCGGGAGGGAGCGCCTCCGGACCCTTGACCCGGGTGCTACCGTCTCCGCTCAGGTCCTAGGGAGCAGCCTCGGATCCGGCTCGAACGCGGTCACGCCAACGACCGCGAGCCGCCCCGCGTCCTCATGGAGCGGGTTGAGCAGGTAGTTCCTCTCGGACGGGATCACGGCCGACGGGACGCGGAGCACGGCCGAGCGCTTCTCCCTGAGCCACTTCGCGCCGAGCTGCTGCAGCCTGCGCGGCGCGGGGATGCTCCGCCAGTCGCGGGGGAGCGCCGCGACGGGAAGCTCCGCCACCTTCAGGCCATCGGGGATCTCGATCTCGATCGCCACGAGGTCCGGGGGAACTTGATCGACTCCGGCGTGGACCAGCACCTCCAGCGCGGCCAGCGAAAGGGTGGCCGACGTGTAGACGATCCGGGACCCCCTCTCGTGCCAGCGGCCGGCGACGAGGGTCCCGCCCTTCCCCCAGAGCGGCTCCGCGGAGTACGGCCTTCTGCAGAGCCGCCAGACGCGCACTAGCTGAAGATACCGTGGTTGATACGCTCCAGGACTTCCTCGACCTGACGTTCCCCGATCGCCGTGTCGAGGAGGCGGAGCGGCGGGGCGTCGCCGAGCGCGCGGTTCGGCTGGGTGAGCCATCCCTTGGCCTTGTCCAGCGACCCGAGGACGTCCGCGGCCACGAGCGTCACGTAGGCCAGGCGGTAGAGCCGGTCCGACTCGGCGGGGGCGAGCCGCCGCGCGACCTTCCTGCGGGCCAGCGTGCGCGGGGCCACGCCGAGGAGCCGCGTGACCTCGCCGGCGCGGACCGAGAGCACGCGGACGAGCGCCTCGAGAGCGGCGTAGGGAAGCCCCTTCCTTACCACGTCGAGCATCTCCCCGGCATCGGAGAAGCTCCGGTGGAACACCCGCCTGCCGCCGAGCAGGGCGGCGACCTTGCGGGTCTCCTCCGTCTGGAGTCTTGCCATATGGCAATAATATATCGCCAAATGGCCGCGGCCGCTAGCGCGGTCGGGCCGCCCGCGCCCTCGCGAGGAGTTCCCGCAGCGCGTCCACCACCTTCTCCGGCGCATCGCGCTGCATCATCTCCCCGCTCTCCTCGAGCACGACGAGCTTGCCGTTCGTGGAGAGCGCAGCCAGCCGCCGGCCCTCCTCGATCGCCTTCTTCTGGTACGTGGTGGCGTCGGCCGCGAGGATCGGGCTCGGCCGGGCGGCGCCGACGACGAGGAGCGGCAGCGAGCCGAGCGACGTGACGCGCGCCGCCTGCCCGGCCGATTCCCGGAGCAGCATCTCCTCTTCGGAGGCCATGGCTTGGAATCTCGCGGCCCGGCTCCGGTCGGCGGCGTACGGGGACGCGAGCATCTGCCGGGCCACGTGCTCATACTGCGCCCGCTGCGACTCCCGGAACGCGCGCACCTTCGCCCCCTCTTTTCCCGAGATCCACCCCAGGGGGAGCGGGTGGAGCAGGGCGAGGCCCGCGAGGAGATCCCGGTGAGCTCCCGCGAGGACGCAGGCGTCGAGGGCGCCCAGCGAGTGCCCCACGAGCAGATAGGGAGGATGCTCCCCGGCGGCGGCGAGGAGCTTCACGAGGTCCTCCCCCTCGCGCTTCGCGTCGCGCGGAAAGGGGCCGGGCTCGCTGGCGCCGTAACCGGCGCGCTCGTACTGGCACACTCGCGCGTCGTGCCGCAGGCCTTCCACCACGCGCGTCCATTCCCGCGGGTCGGCGCCCAGGCCCACGTCGATCACCACGGTCGGGGTGGCGGACCCGTCGCAGCTGATCCAGAGCCTGTGCCCCCCCGCGTCGACGAGACGTCCGTGCACCTCCAAGGCGCGGACATGTCCGCCGAGGACCGGGGCGGCCAGGAGGCCGATGACCAGGAAGGTTCTTCGCACGGCAGGCTCCCTCGATTCGGCTCGAGCCGGATTGAATTGTTCGCGAATCAGCCGCGTTCCGCAAGGTAGAATGGTCCTCGATGGGAGCCGCCTCGTGAAGAACACGCTGCGCTGGAGCTGGCCGATCCTGCTCGCGGTGCTGGTTCTCCTCGTGCCCTGGATGATCCACGACCTGCGGCCGAGCCGCGTCCTGGACGTCGCCGTGCTGGACAAGACGGTCCCGTTCGAGGACCGGATCGAGCACCGCTCGCTGTTCTGGCTCCTGAACTACCTGAAGATCGTCAAGCCGGACGGCGCCGGGTACGACCGCGACCGCGATTACCTCGGCTCGTTCCCCGGCCCGGTCCCCGGCGATCCTCCCGCGAGAACCGTCGATCTCACCTCCGAGCGAGCCCGCCGCGCCGACCTCGTCTACCTCGCCGACACGTATGGGGTGTACCGCAAGGACCTCGAGTCCGGCCCCGCGATGAAGGCCGCGCTGGAGCGGAGCCCGGCGATCTACGGCGGGCTCACGCTCGCCGAGGCCGAGGCGGCGCGCGCCGCGCTGGCCTCCGGAAAGACGTTGATCGCCGAGTTCAACACCCTCGGCAGCCCCACGGGCTCCGAGGCACGGGCAACCCTCGAGGGAGCCCTCGGGGTCCGCTGGACCCGGTGGATCGGCCGGTACTTCGGGAGGCTCGAGGATCGGGAGGAGGTTCCCGAGTGGCTCCGCCGCGACTACGAGCGTGAGTGGGGCCGGAGGTGGGAGTTCACGGGACCCGGCTACGTGCTGCTCCAGGACGACGACCACTGCGAGGTGCTGCGGGTAGGCGTCGAGTCGCCCCGTGTCGCCCTGAGGCTGGAGCACGTGAAGCCGTCCGATCCGGTCCTCGAAGACTCCTCGGACGGAACGTCCTATCCGTACTGGTTCGACGTCGTGGAGGCCGCCGCCGGCACGGAGGTGCTCGCGAGCTTCCGCTGGCACCTCGAGCCGGCCGGTCTCGCGCGGCTCGCAGCGCGAAAGCTCCCGCAGGTCTTCCCGGCGGTGACGCGGCGCAGGGCGCCGGGGCGCGGCGCCGCCTGGTACTTCGCCGGCGACTTCGCGGACAACCCGATGCCGGACGGGCCGGTGCCCTTCGCGGGATACCTCGCCGCCCGGCGATGGATCGAGGCGCTCAAGCTCTCCCCGTCCGAGCTCGAGTTCTACTGGCGCTTCTACGCGCCGATGATGGCCCGCCTGATCGAAGGCGTCCCGCGCCGTTGAGACTTCCGCGCCGAGGGGCTAGAGTCATCCGCCGGCAGCCGGCCGTGGAGGGATTCCCTTCCGAGGCCGCCCGCCGCGGGAGACCGTCCATGCATCGCAGCGAATCCGGCCGCGTCCTCGTCTACGCCCTGCTCCTGATCCTGCTCTTGGCGTTCCTGGGCCTCGTGGTCCTCGCCTCGTTCCGCGCGGGGCCGTCGCCCGCCGTGACGCTGACCAAGCCTGGGACGTCGATCGGGCGCAAGACGTCCGTGACGGTCACGGTGGCCGAGCCGGACCGCGGGCTCTCCCGTGTCCGCGTCGAGCTCGTCCAGGGGGATCGCGTCGAGAAGCTCGCCGACAAGTCGTATTCGCCTCGCCCCGCGTGGGCGTTCTGGGGCGGGAAGACCGACCGCGACGACCTGCGGCTCGAGATCGGCCGCGACGCGATCAAGGGGCTCAAGGCCGGGCCGGCCACCCTTAGGGTCACCGCCGAGCGCGCGCCGGCGTGGCTCCGTCACCCTTCCTCCACGACCGCGGAGGCTGCGTTCCAGGTCCGCCTGACGCCGCCGAGCCTCGGCGTGACGTCCACGTTCCACTACGCGAAGCAGGGCGGCTCGGAAGCCGTCGTGTACCGCGTCGGCGAGTCCAGCGTCAAGGACGGCGTCCGGGCCGGTGCGCTCTGGTTCCCCGGTTTCCCGCTCCCCGGCGGCGCCAAGCAGGACCGGTTCGCGCTGTTCGCGGTCCCCTACGATCTCGCGGACCCGTCGAAGGTGAAGCTGGTCGCGTCGGACGACGCCGGGAACGAGTCCGAAGTGTCGTTCATCGATCAGTTCACCCCGAGGAAGCCCCTCGGCGCGACATTCAACCTGAGCGATGCGTTCCTCAACAAGGTCGTCCCGGCGATCCTGTCGCAGACCCCGGACATGGCGGACAAGGGCGGCCTCCTCGAAAACTTCCTGGCGCTGAACGGCGACCTGCGAAGAACGGACGCCGCGGCTCTCGTCGAGCTGGGCTCGAAGTCGAAGCCGGAGTTCCTCTGGAGCCGGACGTTCCTCCCGATGATGAACGCGAAGGTGACCGCGCCCTTCGCCGAGCACCGCACCTACGTCTATCAGGGACGCACGGTGGACCACCAGGACCACCTCGGGTTCGACCTCGCGGCCACCAAGGCGGTGCCGGTTCCGGCCGGGAACGACGGCGTCGTGGTGCTCGCCCGGTTCTTCGGGATCTACGGGAACGCGGTGGTGGTGGACCACGGGTACGGCCTCGAGAGCCTGTACGGGCACCTCTCGTCCATCGACGTGAAGGAAGGGCAGGCGGTCAGGCGAGGAGACGTCCTCGGCCGGACAGGAGACACCGGCCTGGCCGGCGGAGACCATCTCCACTTCTCGATCCTGCTCGATGGCCAGCCGGTGAACCCGCAGGAGTGGTGGGACGGCCACTGGATCCACGACCGGATCGCGCGGAAGCTGGGGGGAGCGCTTCGCTTCCAGGACTGACCGGAGGGGCTCAGCGCATCGAGAACGCGACGACGGCCGGGTAGTAGGCCTCGACGGGCTCACCGGCGCTCTTCGCCGGCAGGAACTTCCAGCGCTTGACGCACTCGATGGCCGCCTGCTCGACGCCGTAGATCCGCAACTGCTCGAGCACCCCCGACGGGACGGTGCACGTGTCGCCCACGGTCCCGTCGGTCTTGACCTGGACCATCAGCATCACCTGGGTCTCGATCCGATCCTTCCGGGCCTCGGGGGGATACTTGGGGGAGTACTTCCGGTCCAGCTCCGGTAGCGCACCCTTCGGCAGCAGCTTCGGCGCCTTCTCCTCGGCCCAGTCCCCGCCGAACGCCATCTTGAGGACCTCGCCCACGTTCTCGGACTCCTCCTGGGGGGGCTTCAGGCTCATGAACTTGCACAGCTCCTGCGCCGACTCCTGGATCTTGCCCAGACGGGCGTAGGTCGCCGACAGCAGCCCGTGGAGCGGCCGCGAGTCGAGGGACATCTCCTGCATCTTCTGGATGAAGGCCAGGGTCTCGGCGTACTTCTCCTTGGAGTAGAGCGTCCGCGCGATCGCGAACGCTCCGTCGGCGGCCGCCTTGGCGTTGGTCTTCGGCGCGCGCGCGAGCATCTTGATCGCGTCGTCGCCGCGGCCGAGCTCCGCGTAGACGCTTCCCAGGGCCAGGTAAGGCGAGAGCGTCTCCGGCGCCGCGGCGATCGTGGCCTCGTAAGCCTGGATCGCGCCGTCGACGTCGCCGGCCCTCGCGAGGGCCAGGGCTCGCGCGCGAAGCGTCTTGTCCTGGCCGGGCTCGCGCTCCAGCTCCACCGCGAACTTCTTCGACGCCTCCACGTACTGGGCCTTCGCCTCCTCGGTCCTCCCCTCCTTGGAGAGTTCCTCCGCCCGCGCGAACGCGAGGTGCCCGAGGTGGAAGAAGACGTTCGGATACCTGGGCTCGAGCTGGAGCAGCTTGTTGAAATACCCTTCCGCCGGGTCGAACTGGCCGAGACGCAGCGAGGAGACGCCGGCGATGTACATCGCGTCGAAGTCCTCGGGCTTCCCCTCCAGGACCTTCTTCGACGAGTCCACCGCGGTCTGGTAGTCGCCCTTCCGGAATGCCTCCTTCGCAGCCTCGAGCACGGGATCCGGAGGCTGGGCGGGGGCGGCCGGAGCAGCCTGCGCTTGCGCGGGCTGCGCCGGCTGGGCGGGGACGGTCTGCGCCGGCTGAGGAGGCGCGGGCGGCTGATCGGGCGGGGTCGCCGGCGTCTGGGCGAGGGCGCCCGCGCACGCGACGAGGAACACCGCCAAGAGTACCGTCGAGTTGGGTCTCACGAATTCACGCTCCACGGGGCAGCGCGGGCTGCCGCACCGACTCCCCTCTTGGCATAATCTAGGACATCCGTTGCCGTTGGGCTAGCCCCCGGGGGCGTACCTGCTGAAGCAGGACCGCACGCCGAGTCCCGCTGCGATGTTCAGCGATTTCAGGTCGCCGACCCCGGTGAGAGTCGGGCGCTCCCGCTGCGCCGCGCGTGGACCGCCAGGCGTCCCGGCGCGCGCACGGGCTCACTCTTTCAGGAGCTCGATCGGAGCGGCCAGCGACACGAAAAGCAGGCAGCCTCCCGCCGTCTCCAGTCGGTGCGCGCTTCCACCCGGGTGGTGAACGTAGGTGCCGGCCTCCCGCAGGGCCCCCGCGTCCTGCACCGACCCCTCCACGACCAGGTAGTCTTCCCACTCGGTGTGCCTGTGCATCGGGTAGGACGCGCCGGGCTCGAGATGGAGGAGGAACGCCGAGCGGCCGCTGACCGGGTCGTAGTGGAGAGCCTTCCAGCGGACCCCCGCGAATGCCGTCTCGGACCAGGGCAGGGACGTGGGCGCGACGAAGACGCTCGGCTCGCTCATGGCCGCAGTATAGCGTGATCGCGCGCCCCGACGCCTCGACTCAAGACTCGTCCTCGACGAGCCGGAGGAGGTATTGACCGTACGCGTTGCCGCGCATCCCGGCGGCGATCTCCCGCACCCGGTCGGCGGCGATGAACCCCATCGTGTACGCGATTTCCTCGAGGCACGCCACCATCAGCCCCTGCCGCTCCTGGATCGTGTGGATGAAGTTCGACGCGTGGAGGAGCGATTCGGGAGTCCCGGTGTCGAGCCACGCGTACCCGCGGCCCATCCTCTCGACGCGCAGCGTCCCGGCCTCGAGGTAGACCCGGTTGACGTCGGTGATCTCCAGCTCGCCGCGCGGCGAAGGCTCGAGGGTGGCGGCGACCTCGAGCACGCGGTTGTCGTAGAAGTAGAGCCCGGTGACCGCCCAGGTGGAGCGGGGCCTCGCGGGCTTTTCCTCGAGGCTCACGGCCCGGCCCCCGCCGTCGAACTCGACGACCCCGTACCGCTCCGGGTCTCGGACCTGGTAGCCGAACACGGTCGCGCCGGTCTCCCGCTCCGCGGCGTTTCTCAGCAGCTCTCCCAGGCCGTGTCCGAAGAACACGTTGTCGCCCAGCGCGAGCGCGACCCGGTCGGAGCCGACGAACTCCCGGCCGATGATGAACGCCTGGGCGAGCCCTCCGGGGCGAGGCTGCGCGGCGTAAGCGAATCGGACGCCGATGGGGCTCCCATCCCCCAGGAGCCGCCTGAAAGCGTCCTGGTCCTGCGGCGTCGTGATGACGAGGATGTCCCGTATTCCCGCGAGCATCAGGGTCGAGATCGGGTAATACACCATCGGCTTGTCGTAGACGGGGACGAGCTGCTTCGAGACCGCCCGCGTCAGCGGGTGCAGCCGGGTGCCCGAGCCGCCGGCGAGGATGATCCCCTTCATGCCTTCCTCTCCCCACCGGGCGTCGTAGAGAGGCCGAGGCGCTCGCGCGCGTACCGGCCCGACTGGACCTTCTCGCACCAATCCCGGTGGGACAGGTACCAGCGGACGGTCTCCTCGATCCCCGACTCGAAGTCGTGCGCCGGTTTCCAGCCGAGCTCCTCGCGGATGAGGGTCGCATCGATCGCGTAGCGCCGGTCGTGCCCCGGGCGGTCCGGCACGAACGTCTTGAGCGATCGGTAGGTCGTGACGCCGCGCGAGGCGAGCGCGGCGTTCGAGGTCGGAGGGACCTCGCGGTCGAGGACCTCGCAGATCCGATCCACGATCTCCACGTTTCGCCGCTCGTTGCTTCCGCCGATGTTGTACTTCCCCCCCGGCCGGCCTTCCCGGAGCGCCAGGAGGATCCCCTCGCAGTGATCGAGCACGTACAACCAGTCGCGCACGTTCCCGCCGTCGCCATAGATGGGAAGCGGCTTGCCCTCGAGCGCGTTCAAGATCATCAGGGGGATGAGCTTCTCCGGAAACTGGAAGGGGCCGTAGTTGTTCGAGCAGTTCGTGATGATCGTGGCGAGGCCGTAGGTCTCGTGAAAGGCACGGACCAGGTGGTCCGCGGCGGCCTTCGACGCCGCGTACGGCGAATTGGGGTTGTACGGGGTCTCCTCCGTGAACAGCCCCTCGGGTCCGAGGCTCCCGTACACCTCGTCGGTGGAGACGTGCAGGAACCGGAACCGGCCGCGGCGGACCTCGTCGAGGGAGGCGGCATGGCGCCGCGACGCTTCGAGCAGCTCGAACGCTCCCACGATGTTCGTCTCGACGAACGGCCGCGGGCCGTCGATCGAGCGGTCCACGTGGCTCTCCGCCGCGAAGTTCACCACGGACGACGGGCCGTGGTCGCGAAACACCGAGGCCACCACTTCGCGATCCGCGATGTCCCCCAGCACGAACGCGAAGCTGGGATCGCCGGCGACCTCCGCCAGGCTCTCCAGGCTCCCCGCGTACGTGAGCTTGTCCAGCACGACGACGCGGTCGCCCGTCTGGCGCAGCGCGTGGCGGACGAAGTTCGAGCCGATGAAACCCGCGCCGCCCGTGACCAGCATCGTCTCCATCGCGCTCCCGTCCTCCCCGGATCGGACCACCCCAGACATCCTGCCGCCCGGGGGGATCATCTCAGATCGGGCAAGGACGAGCAACGGCGGGGCTGGCAACCCGACCCGTTACGGGGCTAGGATGGCCTCCGAAACCCGAAAACAGGCGGAGGGAGGGGAGCGATGGCGAAGGCGTTCGACCTCGAGAGGTTCCTCGTGGACGTGTTCGCACCGGAGGCGGGCGAGCGGGTCGCCGTGATGGTGGACGTGCCGACGTCGTCCTGTCCCGACGACTCCGATTGGGGCGACCGGCGTCGCATGGCGGAGGAATGGCGGGCGGGGCTCGAAAGGCTCGGGCGGAGGATCGGATTCGAAGTGCTCCCGCTGGTGTCGTACCCGGCGACCGGTTCGAACGGCGCGAGCCTGCCGGCCAACGCTGAGCTCGGCGGCAAGTCCGTCCCGATGGCGTCGCTCTTCGACGGCGTCACCCTCGTGCTGGCGCTGACGGAGTTCTCCGCCACCGCGCCGCTCATCGACGTCTCTAAGCGCCGGCCCGGCGCCGACGTGTTCCGGGCGGCCAGCATGCCCGGCATCATGAAGAGGATGGAAGAGACCTCGCTCGCCGCGGACTACGGCGAGGTCGCCCGCAGGTGCCGGATCCTGAAGGAGGCCTTCCTGACCGCCGACCGCGCGGAGGTCGAGTTCTCCACCGGCCACCGCTGCCTCTTCGATCTGCGCTTCCGCGTCTGCGAATCCGACGACGGCTACCTCCACCGCGACAAGAGCGACGACCTCCCGGTGATCAACCTTCCGTCAGGGGAGACGTTCGAGGTCCCGTACGAGGGGGAGAAGCCGGGGATCCCGTCGCGGACCGAAGGCGAGCTCCCCGTGGGCGAGGGGGGCGAAACCGTCGTGTTCCGCGTCCTTGGGAACCGGATCGTCGAGGTGATCGGCGCCGGCCCCGCTGCGGAGCGCCACCGCGCCTACTTCGCGACGGACCCGGCGCGCGGGAACATCGCGGAGCTGGCCTTCGGCTGCAACGAGCGGGCGGTCGTGACCGGCAACGTGCTCGAGGACGAGAAGGCGGGCTTCCACTGGGCCTTCGGGCGCAGCGACCACCTGGGCGGTGTCTGGGGCGTCGAAGCGTTCCTGAGCCCTCAGACGGTCGTCCACCAGGACATCGTCTACGCGCAGGGGAATCCGATCGGGATCGCCCGCGCCGATCTGGTCGCGGCGGACGGCAAGCGGATCACGGTGATCCGCGACGGCGCGTACGTCCTCTGGTAGGAGCGCCGGAGCCGCGCCGACGGGGAGAATCCCTTGCTGAACTGGGTGGAGGTCGACGCGCGGGCGCTTCGCGGCAACGTGTCGGAGTTCCGGCGACGTCTCGGGGCCGGGCCGCTGCTCGGCGCCGTCGTCAAGTCGAACGCGTACGGCCACGGAATCCTGGAGGCCGCGGCGATCGCGCGCGGCGCCGGAGCGGACTGGCTCTGCGTGAACGGCGTCGAGGAGGGGGTGCGCCTCCGGGACGCGGGGCACGACGCGCCGGTGCTGGTGATGGGGTACGTCGGGCTGGGCGACCTCGGAGAGGTGGTCGCCCGGGACCTCCGGCCGGTGGTGTACAACCTCGCCGCCGTGGGGGAGCTGGAGCGCTGCGCCGCTCGCCTCCGCCGCCGCGTGCGGGTGCACCTCAAGGCTGAAACCGGGACGAACCGGCAAGGCGTCCTCGAAGCGGACGTGCCGGAGTTCGTCCGCAGGGTTCGCGCATCGGAGTGGCTCGAGCTGGAGGGGTTGACCACCCACTTCGCGAACATCGAGGACACCACGGACCACTCCTTTGCCGAGGGACAGATCGCCGCGTTCCAGCGGGTCTCGGAAAGGGTGAGCGAGGCCGGCGGACCGGTCCCCATCCGCCATTCCGCCTGCTCCGCGGCCACGCTCCTGTTCAACCGGACCCACCTGGACCTGGCGAGGATCGGGATCTCGCTCTACGGCCTGTGGCCGTCGCGGGAAACCTACGTCTCCTGCCTCGAGCGGGGCAAGCCGTCCCTCGACCTGAGGCCGGTCCTCACCTGGAAGACCCGCGTCGCGCAGGTGAAGGACGTTCCGGAGGGAGGATACGTCGGCTACGGCTGCGCCTTCAGGGCCACGCGACCGACCCGGATCGCCGTCCTCCCCGTCGGCTACTTCGAGGGGTACGACCGGCGGCTGTCGGGAGTGGGCCATGCCCTCGTCCACGGGAAGCGCGCCCCGGTGCGCGGCCGGGTCTGCATGAACATGTGCATGGTGGACGTGACCGACGTCCCCGGCGTCGCGGTGGAGGACGAAGTCGTCCTCCTCGGGCGGCAGGGGGAAGAGCGGATCAGCGCCGAGCAGATCGCCTCCTGGTGCGGCACGATCTCCTACGAGATCGTCTCCCGGATCCACCCCTCCCTTCCCCGCCGGGTCTTGGACGACGCCCCGGACGCGGCGACCGCTTGATTTGCTATCCGGAGCGGGTTATATAACCCGGGTGTTCCCCGGTACGGAGGAGGGTCCTGTACACTGCCAAGGCGCGGAATCGCCCGGCGCGTGTCTCCAGGTAACGCCCCCATGAAGCGAAAGCCGATCAAGATCGACTGGGACGAGATCGAAGCCGCGTTCGACAACAAGCGCGAGGATCTCGTGTACTACCTCGACCTCGTCACGGGCCAGGTGGTCCTCGAGGGAGAAGGGGAAGAAGCGGACTTCGAGGACGACGAAGACCTCGTGGACGAGGACGGCAAGGAAGACGCGCCGGCCCGCGAGGGGACCACGCACCTCTACATCGAGCCGCCCGGAGAGGAAGACGAGATCGGCTGGATGGAGTACTTCGTGGAGGAGGCGGACGACCTGGACCCCGCGGTCCTGGCCAAGCTCCGGGAAGCCCTCGACCAGCCCGAGCCGCTGAACGCGTTCCGGGACGGGCTCCGCGCCGACCCCGCGGCGCGCGACCGTTGGTTCCTCTACCGGACGGAGAGGCTCCACGAGTCGGTCGACGCCTGGCTCGACGCCAACCACGTCCACGCCGCCGAGCCGCCTCCGTGGAGGGGATGAACGGGATCGCGCCACGGGGAGCAGCCGGTCGTCCGAATGCATGATCCTCGGCCCGAGATTCTCGTGGCCACATCTTCCGACTGTTACGCAAGCCAACGCCGCCGCCGTTTCGAGGTCGGCCCCGGGCCGGGAGGCGCGCCACCGGTTCGGCGCGATCGTCTCCGACCTTCCGCATGACAACTAATTCGTCATTTATCATGATATTTGACGACTATGGTGACAGGCGAAACCGATCCCTCGACCTGGGTTCCCCGCGCTCTCGATCTTCGCGCTCTTCTCGCGAAAGGGTCCCACTTCCTCCTGGGGCCGCGGCAGACCGGCAAGACGTCGCTGTGCCGGCCTTCAGCCGCTTCCTGAAGGTCGCGGCGCTTTGCAACGGCACCCTCGTGAACTTCACGAACGTGGCGAACGACGCGCGCCTTCGAGACCTATCTCATGCACGAGCTCGTGAGCCATCGCGACTACGTGTCCGGCGACGCGCTTTCCTACTGGCGTTCGACTTCGGGATTCGAGGTGGATTTCATCCTCGGAGAACACACCGCCGTCGAGGTCAAAGCGAAGCCCAACGTGTCGTCGCAGGACCTGAGATCGCTCCGTGCTCTCGCCGAGGAGAAGAAGCTGAAACGCTACCTCTGCGTGGGTCTCGATTCGAGGCCACGAAAGGTGGAGGCCGTCGTCGTGCTCCCGTTCCAAGAGTTCCTCGAGGCGCTGTGGAGCGGGGAGTACCGATGAGACGGCTGGCACTCGGCTGATGTCACGGGCGCCCTCTCGTCTCGCGGCGATTCCGTCAGCGATTCGGTGTCCGCGGGACATCGACCCCACCGTCCCATGCGCAAGGGCGGCCGTCAATCCCCGAGCCCCGCGCTCACCCGGAACATGTGCCCGTCGGGGTGGCGAAGGTGGAACTCGCGAACGCCCCACGGCTCGTTCGTCGGCGGCATCGTGACGACGTAGCCGAGCGACACGGCCGTCGCGTGCAGCTCGTCGAGGGATGGCACGGAATCGATCCACCAGCTCATCCAGACGCCGTCGGTCATGTCGTCGCCGGGCCATCGCGGCATGATCGTCCCGCGCGAGCCTTGCCCTCCGTGGCAGAGGAAGATCTGCGAATCCTCCGCGCAGACGCTCCCGAATTGGGCGTCGCCGTGGGCGCTGCGATCGCCCGCTCCTTCGATCATCCCGCCGTCGTTCCACGTGAACCCGCGCTTCCAGCCCAAGGACTCGAACCATGCGAGGCTCGTCGGAACGTCGCTGACGTTGAGAACCGGGGTGACTCCCTTAATCGCCATCGAGTTGGTCTCCTGCTCCATATTGTAACGCTGCCCGGGAGGGGCTCCGTTGGCGGCGCAAGGCGCCGTCCGGGTTCCGTTGGCCCTCCTGAGCCGACGCCAAGCCTCCCCGCGACGGAGTTCGCCTTCCATTGGGAAAGGCGCCCTCGGTATCGAATAGGTCTCGTTTATCCTCAAGCTGCGCGACTCGCCAGGACAGGCGACGTCAGGAGCCGTTTTCCGTCGGGCGATCAGTCCGGCGAGTCCCCGTACTGCTTCACGAGGCCCCGAATCTCCGCCAACAGCTCGGGGACTTTCCTGACCGCGACATCCCAGACGATGTCGTAGTCCACGCCGAAGTAGTCGTGGATGAGCCGATCCCGGATGCCGGCCATCGCGCGCCACTCGATTCCGGGACTTCCGCTCCGGATCGAATCCGGCACGTGCTTCGCGGCCTCGCCGATGATCTCCAGACTGCGGACCACCGCCCTCTTGAGCACCTCGTCCGCCAGGAACGCCTCCCTCGTGCGGCCGCCGATGCTCTCGGAGATGAAGTCCGCTTCGTCCAGGATGTGGCGAAGGTACTCAACCCCGGAAGGCGACATACTGAACCTCGCGGAGGATGCGGGGACCGATGTACGGGCTCAGGGACTCCGGTGTGACGAGTTCCACGCGCCTGCCCAGTAGGGACTCCAGGAAGAACCCCAGGCTCATGAAGCTGTCGAAGGTCTTTCGCCCGGGCTCGAACTCCACGAGAAGATCGACATCGCTTTCCTCGCGAGCGTCTCCCCTCCGGAACGAGCCGAATAGCCCGAGCCGGGAGACGCCGAGCGACCGCAGCGCCGTCTCCTCGGCTCGAAGCCGGGCGATGACCTCTTCCGGTCGCGCAACGGTCACTCGATGCTCCCCCCGCCGCGCCTGCTCTGAAATGGCGGACGGCCGCAATTACCGGCGGAGTCTATCACCCGGGTCCCACGCCGGCGAGTTCGAAGCGAGCATCTCACGAGGCCGAGGGCGCGACGAGCCGCCGGTTCATGCGCCATTCGCCAGGAAATGCGTACGGTTGAACCCGGGACACGAACCCTCGCGCGGGCGCCCCAGGAAGTTCGCGGTCCATCGGGAACTGCGACATCAGGGGTGTACAATCTCGTTGCGGCAAGATGACCGCATGCGAGGTCCGATCACGTGGACTTCACTGCGGCCGTGAGTTGCTCGCGGGCGGGCGAGCATCTCCTCTCGAGCAAATCGTCTCCTTGACCCCCAGGAGGGCCCCCATATGGTGTCCGAGGAGACTTCGGTGCTTAGATTCTTCGTGGCTGGGGCGATCGCACTCCTCTCGTTGAGCGCGACGACACCAGCCGACACAGGGCGTCCGCCCAAGACACTGGACCTCGTTTGGTCGTCGGGGGGACCGTGGACGGGAATCGCGGCGGACGACGCGACGGGCCGGATCTTCGCGCTCGATCCGCACGGCAGCTGTGTCGAGATCGACTTTGACGGGAAGACCGTCCGCACGATCCGGCTGCCGGGAGCCGGCGGCACGAAACTGCGACTCGCCAAGTTCGGCCCGGGTCAAGACGTCGCGTTCGTCCCGTTCCGCGTCTGGGGGAATCGTGACCTCAGCGTGTACGACTCGGCAGGGAAAGAGCTCTGGACGCATCCGACAGGCGCAGGGATCGATGACGTGTGGGCCGGCGACCTCGACGGCAATGGAGAGGACGAAGTCATCGTCGGATACAACGGCAAGACGGGGGTGCATGTCGTCGACAAGGCCGGCAAGATCCGCTGGACGTCGACCGCCGTCGGGGATGTGTGGAGTGTCTGCGCGGGGCACGTTTCGGACGACGGACGGCTTCAGCTCGTCACCTCCGCTTACGACGGGAAGGTCCACGTGTTTGGCCGAGACGGCACACCGCGTGAGATTCTAGATCCTGGCTGCTGGTCCCAGATGAACCGCATCGTCGAGCCGTCCGCGAGCCCGAGGCAGGCGACCATCGTCGTCGCCTGCCATCCCAGCGGACGAAACGCGACCATCAACGCCATCACCGGCGACGGAGCGAAACGATGGTCGTTGACGCTGCCCGGTGACGCGGAACCCGAGGTTGAGACCGCCTCGTTGGCGCCGGGACGCCCTTGGATCGCCATCGGGAACGGAAGTGGCAGCACTTACGTTCTCGACACGGGCTCGGGGGCGATCCTCGCGAGCCTGAGCGACCAGGAATACGTTTCCGAGCTCGCGTGGGCAGCGAAAGCAGGCAATCCGTCGCCCCTTCTGCTCGTCGCGACCGGCAGGGAAGTCAACGCATATCGGATGAATCCCTGAACGCGTCGCGCATCTTCCGACTCGGTCTTCTCGACTCTCGTTGGCGAATTCCCAGTTCGCGTGGGAGGCACGGCCGTGCCCCTTGACCCTGCGCCATACAGAACGTTCTTGGTCGCCTTCGGGAACCCGAACGGAGTTCGCCTTCCATCTACAAAGGCGAACACCGATCCGACGAGGCCCTTTCCCTACGTTTCGTTCTGTGCGCCTCCAGGAGTCACCTGCGAGAAGACCCAGGCCACCAGACGGCCGGGGGGAGACCGGCTCCCTTCTTCGACCATGCAGCGTTCAGGCCGTTGGGCGTTCGGGACGTACGTCCCAGGTACGAAACGAAGGACACCGACACGTGTCCATGGTCGACTACAATCCCAGCATGAACATCCGCTTCTACATCGACCCGGAAACCGGGCTTCCGCACATCGAGCGACACGGCGTGGATGGAGACGAGGTGGCGGACGTGCTGGCGAGGCCCCTCGAGGACCGGCCCGGCACGGAAGGCGCTCGAGTTGCGGTTGGCCGGACCCGAGCAGGGCGGTACCTTCGGGTGATCTATGTTCCCGATGCGACTCCGGGGGCGGTCTTCGTGATTACGGCCTATCAACTCGGATCGAAGTCCTTGCGCGCCCTGCGGCGGCGGCGTAGAAAGAAGGTATGAAACAAGCGACTTTCCCACCCGGGTGGGACGAAGAACGGGTTCGTCGGGTTCTCGAGCACTACGAGACCCAGTCGGACGAGGAAGCCGTCGCTGAAGACGAGGCGGCCTACGATTCGACCACGCACACGACGATGGAGGTGCCGATCGAACTCGTGCCGGCTGTGCGGGAACTCATCGCGAAGCGCCACGTTGGATAGATCTCAAGTCGAGGCCTGACGGCTGGAAGCGGCGTGCAGGCGCTGATCACCGCATCAGCCCGCTGCGGCGGAGGCGTGCCGGCGCCCGCGGGTGATGCCGAGCGTTGTTCGTCGACTTTCTGGCCCGGGCGCTCCGGTTCGCCTTCCATTAGGAAAGGCGACCTCTCCATAGATGGGGTCGTGTTTGTCCCCAGCCGCGCGCTCCGCGAGCGCTTCTGAATCCTCTCCGCCTGCGACTCGGCGACCGGCGAGAGGTTCTGGACCGTCACCGAGGCCGATCGCTCGGCCACCACGGTCCTCTTGCCCGAGGACTACTGACCGCGACGAACGAGGGTCGCTACACGGGTGCCGTCAAGGACTGCACCCGTTTTCTAATCTCCTTGATCCGGTGGCAGCGAGACACCTGCCTTGTAGATCGCAATCTCCCGCAGGACTCGCAGGAGGCGGGGGAGACGAAGAAGGCATGCCTCGTTCCTCGGTCGCTTCACTTCCCCTCCGCCGCTCTGCGGCGTGCGACCTTCTCCAGCAGCCCCTGATCCGCGAGGGCTGTCTGGAAATCGGTGGTCAGCGTCGCCATGTGGCGCCAGAACGCAGGGTCCCGCCGGCGGAAATCCTTCTTCACGGCTGCGACGGCGGGGTAGAGTTTCTTGACTACTCCATTGAACCGCTCGCGGTAGTCCGGGTCCGCCTTCATCAGATCGAAGTGGGCTGTCGAGCAACCGTCCCGGTGATTGGTCACGGTAAGCCCGCCGCCGCAGTAATGAAACGTCGCGGCGCACGCGTCTGGTAGGGAGGGACCCGCCGGCGCGCGGAAGAACGGCTCGGCGAGTGCGGCTCGATAGTCCGCCGTGAGAAGAGCCTCGGGAACCTCTCCGTCGATGGGTTCGTGACCCATCTGGGCGGCCTTCGCTGCGAGCCGCTCGAAAATACCCTTCCGGCAGAAGACGTCGCCGATCACCTGTCGCGCGTCGCCGAAGTCGGCGAATGCGCCGGCTCGCTCGACGACCTCCCACGTCGCGTCGGCGAACGCAGCCGGAAAGTCAGGCTCCTTCTTCAGCTCCTTCCATGCCAGCAGGAGCTCGTACTCGCGCCGCCCCCAGCGCCAAAGGCCTTCCGGAAGGGACGACGCCGTCTCGGGCCGTGCCGCGACAGACGGAAACGAGGGGACGATCGTGAACGCCTCCTCGGGAGGCGCGTCAGGCAGCCGATGGCCCACCCAGGTGGAGATCCTCGCGTCCCTCTCAGCGGGCGACAGACGGTCGAGGCATGTCGCGCCACGCTCCTTGCGGGTCGCGGCGCAGGCGACGCTCGCCAGGCAGCATGCGACAACGGCCAAGTTTCGAACGCTCTTCGGCCAGAGACGCTTCTCGCGATCCAGGTCCATGGCCACCTCCGCCGCGGGGGAACTGGATTACCGCTCGGGCTCGCCAGCTTGTCGAATCCTAACCCGCCAGGCTCCCCGGCGGTCAAGGCCCTACAGTCGATGCGGCAACGCCTCCGCGACGTGTTGTGCCGACGCTGGGTGCTGGCCCTACCGGCCCCCCGGCCAGTTGGAATTTGAGTTCGCCTTCCATCAGGAATTGCCAATCTGGATCTACGGGGTCTTGTTGGTCCCGGACCCGCATCAGCGTTCAGGCTGCCCCCCGGTCATCCGGCGGCGAGGAATTCCGGATCATCACGGAGGCCAACCGGTCGGCCACCATGGCCCTCAAGCGGGAGGATCGAACACGCGACCTCCAAATGTTGTGCGCGTGCAACGCCGACTCGGCGAAGTACCATTCGCCACCACCCTAAGAGCGTACCTTCGACGCAAGAATGTCGTTGCCAGCGCTTCGAGGAAGGTGACCAACGATGCCAGCGTTTCTCGCAAGACCACGATCAAGGGGACGGAGGAACGATACCGCATTCGTAATCTGCCTACCCCAGGATGCGCAACCTTATATTGAAGATGACTCGACCGTTGGAGAACCTGCAACATGAGGCGACTCGCAGTCGTGATCGCGTTCCTCGTGACTGGTTTGACGTTCGGCGCCGACGTCCTACTCGAGCTTCGATCCGGGAAGTCGCAGCTCCTCGTTCTCGAGCCAGTCGATCTCCATCTAGTCCTGGTGAACCACGGCACCGCGCCCGTGAGTGTCGCTCTCCAGACGGCCTCGCCGCCGCGACTCCGGATTCAAACTGACGATGGATGGTTCGACTGCAGGAGTAGCCTCGCGATTTGCTCAGGGGTCAGCACGGTCCCTTGGACCCGAATCGAGCCGGGCGCCGAAGTGGAGCTGGGTCCACTTCCACTCCTGTGTCCCAGCGCAGCAGTGGACGCCCGCGGTATCGTCAAGGAGTGGGTTGAAATCCCAGCGCAGTACCGGTTCCAGGCCGAATCTCGGCTAGCGGCTCCCGCACAATCGGCCGGCGAAACCTCGGCTCCAGACGACGCATTCACGGGAGTGCTCACCTCGAACACTGTCTCGATTGGCGTAAACGAGCCAAGCGGAGTGGATGCACAGGCCCTGGCGTGGTCACGCGAGCATAACGAGTCGCCGATGTCTTGGACAGCCGTCAAGCTGTTCCGGTCGTCACGCTACGCAGCGCTTGCCTTGCTGCCCTACATCGCCATCGCGAAATCAGACCCGAGCATCGTCGGAACGGTCATCGAGAGCGGTCGTTTCCTGGTAACCAGATCGGTTCCAGACCCCGACTCGCCCGACGGCTGCTCCAGCCTATCGGGGCCCGATCTGGCGCGTTGGCGCATCGATAACGCGCAACGCATCCTGCGAGAGCATCCGGATTTCCCTTATTCCGGGCAGCTTAGGCTTGCGATTGGCATCAACCAGATCGCCTGCGGCAAAGGTAGCGAGGGCCGCATGCTTCTTCGGCAAGTCGCGGGCCACTCAGATACGCGTGAAGGCGCCTGGGCGAGGAAGTTCCTCGGCGCCAACGGTTCGTAGCTGCGAATGACGACAGATCGGGACGATGGGGGCGCTGCCAAGGAACCGACCGGGGCGACTCCAGTCCAAGCCGGTGAGATCCTCTCGGAGGGTGAACGGACATGACGATGCGAGGCGCCGGGGCTGCTCTAGTCATCCTGGTCACGTCGACAGCGTATTCATCGAGTGGCGCGCCGGCGCCCGTCTCTTCGATTACTGTCGATCCTGTGGCACAGACCATGGGGACGATGAGGATCGTCAGCACCCTTCTGGTCGATCAGCAGCGACGGGAGGGTGTCTTTCCGCTCGCCGATAGTAGGTTCCATCGGGTTCAGGACGCACTCGGCCCCCAGCCGGGTATCCAGGCCGCGAAGCTAGCCCGCGATGGATGGGGCCATCCTCTATGGTATCGGGCGGTGCGGGGAACGCACCAGTTGATCAGCTACGGTGCGGACGGCAGCGCTGACCAGAATTACGACGACCAGAATCTGTATGCCGCTCGCTTTCAGCCCGTCGTCGACGCACCCGACCCTCGAAACGATCTCGTCCTCATCGATGCACGCTTCGTCAGGCGTCCGTTCGGTTCCCGAAGTCGAGAATTCGAAACGATCAACGCGATCAACGCAATCTTCATCGCGTCGGCCTCCTTCGCCATCGACAACAATCGTTACCCTGGTAGCGCGGCGGAGTTCAGACCGGTGTCGGAGCTCGCCGCCGAGCTGGCACCGACCTACATCCAGGACCTTCCATTGAATGACGGCTGGGGGCGCCCGCTCGTGTACGCGAGCCACGCGGGGACGTTCGTCCTCGCGAGCTTCGGCGAAAACGGCGTGCCGGAAGTGGCGTACTACACCGACCTTCCGTGCAACCTCCAGGCCTTCGGCGGAGAAGTCACGATTGATGAAGGCGGTGACGTCGTCCAGGTCTGCGGCGTCTTTGCGAACTGGCCGAGAGGCACCGAGCCGTGACGGGTTGTGGTCCGGACCGCCCATGACGCGCAGAACTTGTTGGTCCGCACTTGCCACGCTTTGTGCAGTGCTCGGCGCTGCGGCTGCCGGCCGGTCGTCCCGAGCATCGGACCAGGACCCAACACCTGTGTGCGACTGGCGTGCTGGTTCGTTGTTCGACGTCGTGACGTTCGGCCTGTACCTGTACCAAATCGGCCCCTTGGACAGCATCTGGGAGCAGTCGTTTCCCGCGCTCCTGCCGGATCGGGACCACAACTACCGCTGCATGCGGCAGCTCTTCGAAAACGGTCCTCGAATCATCCCTGGCCTAGAGGCCGAGTACGCGCAACAGGCGGCGGCGGTCAGCTGGGCCGTGATGCCTCTCCAGAAGACTGGCACCGATGTCGCGCCGGTCTTGGTGTTCCTTGAACCCGCGAAGGGCCGAGAATACTTGATCGGCAAGATCACCGAGCCGCGATGGTCCACCCACGACGTCGCGATCATGGCGGACAGCATCTGGCCGCGTCGATCCGATGCCGTCCGGCGCGTGCTGAGGCATCGACTGGCGAAGCGGCCACACGCCGCAGACGACACCTTCCGCGCCGTATTCCAACTTGTACGCTTCAGCAAACCCGAAGACTTCGAGTTCGTGCGTAGTTGTCTTGATTGGATAGCACCGAGCACGACGCCTCGGCTGCGATTCTCCTTGCTGAGCAAGAACGGAGAGATCGATGCGGTTGCCCAGGCTCTTGGATCGAACGTAGGCGCCAATTATGCACCTGCAGCGGATGCCTTGCTTCAGTGGGGGCATATCGATGTCGTTTGCGACCACCTCAAAGCCGAGTCGGATGCGAAGCGTGCAAACGGGATTGCGGAGCGGTACACGTCTTTCCGGCGCGGCGACTACTTCAACTTGCTTCCTGACGATGTGATCGCGGTCATTCAACGCGCCTCGCAGGCATGGCAGTGTCTGCCGCCCTCGATCAAACCGTCGCCCTTCAACGCGCCACGCGACACCACGAAGGATCGAGCGGCTCGATGGAGTCGCCCGCCGCTCGGCGGAGACGGCCGCTGATCGAACCGGCCTTCCCGGCTCTTCACGCTGCATCACTAGGAACGTTATGTGTCGCTTTCGAGAACCCGAACGGAGTTCGCCTTCCATCTACAAAGGCGAGCTTGTTCACTGCCAAGGGGAGGGATTCTCCTCCGCGAACGATTCACCGTAAGTCTCGCCTTATGAAGAGATGCCCCTACATCCTTTCGGCTAAGAGTTGCAAAGACACGACTGGCGCGGAGGACCGCCCCATCGGGCGTGATCCGCCGAAAGCGTCGGCGCCCGGGGACTTGGGAGGAGGATTGCGAACGGATTTCGCCTTTCGTGCCTGACTGCGAACTGTATGGAACCCTGTGGCTCAACCAGAGCGAGCCCGAGCCGCTCCCGATCGAGGGTCCGCTACCGCCGCACCCCGGCGGAAACTCACGATCTCGACCCCCGCGATCTCGAGCGCGGCCCGCAGCTCCTCCGATTCGAGGAGCGCACGCTCCAGGCTCCGTCCGTCGTGGTAGTCGTCGCCCGTCGCCAGCAGCGCGTCGTCCACCTCGCCGGGGTGGACGACCATCTCGTAGGTCTTTCCCGGCTCCATCTTCTCGATCGCCGCGCGAACGACGTCGAGGGTCGGCCGCCTGAGGAGCGCGTTGCCGAATCCGCGCGCCGGAGCTAGACCGCGCCCGAATCGCGCGACGTCGATGCGGCTCGCAAGCGAGAGCAACGCCCCCTTGAGGGCGGAGTGCATCCCGCCGCCTCGATACGGCCCGTCCATCGCGCGCAAGGTGACGCCGAGGGAGCGGGCCAATGGCGCCGCCACCCGAGAGAAGAGGCTGGGGAAGAGATGGACGTGCTGGTGGCTGTCGAGATGCGAGACGGCGACGCCCGCCCCTTTCACCGTGCCGACCTGCGCCCGCCACTCGGCCGCGATTTCCTCGACGGAGATCCGGCGGGAGAAGAGCCGCGCGAGGAAGCTCTCGGCCGTGTGGAACTCTCCCGACGCGCCGACGAGGCTCGGCACCTCGCGGGCCGGGAGGAGCGGCCGCCCGCGGGTCACGTTGAGGTGGACGCCGAAGTCGAATTCCGGGTGCGCCGCGGCCCACGAGATCGCCTCCGGCCCGTGCGGGGTGCCGAGGAGGATGGAGGCGCTGGTCCAGGCTCCCGAGGCCAGCCCCGCCTCGATCGCCCGGTTGATCCCGGGCGCGAGGCCGTAGTCGTCGGCGTGGATCACGAGCCGCGAGGGAGCGGTCCTCGACGGGGGGGGGCGATATCGTCCCGCGATCGATTGCGCCCTGATGCGGACCAGGTCGCGGAACATCCGGGAGGAGTCCACGACGAACGCGACCGTGCTGGGCTCGCTGTCGTAGCGGAACGCGACGGGTACCTCGACGATGCGCGCGCCGCGGTCGATGAGGGCGCGCAGCAGCTCCACGTCGAAGGAGAACCCGTCCATCTCCAGGAGACCCAGAACGGGCCGGACCACCTCCGTCCTGAACCCCTTGAGCCCCGCCTGCGTGTCCAGGATCCGCGGGACCGTCAGAACGCGGCAGAGGAGATTGAAGGCGCGCCCCATCACGTGCCGGGTGTAGAGGTAGTGAAAGAAGGACGGGCTCATCATGTAAGTGCTGTCGGGCAGCACGCGGCAGGCGATCGCGGCGTCGGCGCCGGCCTCGAGAGCGGCCACGATCCGCGAAGCGTTCTCCACCGGGTAGGCGAGGTCGCAGTCGGTGAAGAGTGCCAGCGGGGCCCTGGCGCGCAGGAGGCCGACCCGGATCGCGAACCCCTTCCCCCGGTTCCCCGCGAAGCGGATCCTCTCCACCGGCTCCCCGCGGTGGGCTTCAAGAAAGGCGTCGAGGAGCGCCGGAGTCCGGTCGTTCGACGCGTCGTCGACGATCAGGAGTTCCCACGGGTCCGGCTGCGCCTTCAGCCAGGCATGGATCTGGCCCAGGCTTCCCTCGAGGAACCTCTCCGCGTTGTAGACCGGCAGGATCAACGTCCGCGCCGGCGAGGCCCCGCCGTCCAGGCTCATCGGCCGCCCCCGACGCCCGCCGGTGTCAGGCGAACGGCGGAAACGGCCGGCCCGGCCAGCACCGTCGTGCCGACGAACGCCGGGTCGGCAAGGATGGTTCGGCGCTGATCGCTGTGGACGATCCAGATCCCGCCGGGCCGCGCCGCGACGCTTCGGCCCAGATCGCTCCTCGGGACCCGGGGCAAAGCCCGCTCGAGGTAGAAATCGAAGCCGTACCAATCCTTCGCGACGACGACCCCGGCGACGTCCGCCGCGACGCCGGCCCGCTCGAGATCGCGGACCATGGGGAGCGCCGAGTGCGTGCGCTCCAGCCGCGGGAGGGCCAGCATCACCACGATCAGCATCGCCACCGCCGCGCAGGCCGCGTGGGACGCGGCGAGCGCCGCGGCGGAGCGGCGCAACACCGACAGGAGCGCCCCGGCCGAACCCAGGACCAGCACAGCGGCGAACGCGATCGCGCCTTTCCTGGCGTCCGCCCAGTCCGGGTCACGGAGCGTGACCGCGACGGCGGCGGCGGAGAACAGCGCCACGGCGAGGCCGAGCCCGGCGGACACGAGCGCGTGCCTCGCGGGTCCCCGGGCCGCGCCGAGCGGGAGCGTGCGGTCCCAGTAGCCGCCGATCAGCAGCGCGGCGGGGGCGAACGCCGGGAGCACGTAGGTCGGCAACTTGCTCGCGGTCACCTCGAAGATCGCGACCACGGCGCCGAACCAGCAGAGCAGGAACAGAGGGCCGGCGTTCCGTCCAGGTCCGCGCTCCGCGCCCCAGGTCGAAGGCCGCGCGGCCGCGGCCAGGGCGGCGGGCAGCGCCCCCGACCACGGCAGGAGTCCGACAGCCAGGACGACGGCGTAATACAGAGGGAAGGACGGGTGCTCCGGGCTCACGAATCGCCCGACGTTCCCCTCTCCGATGAACGTCTCGAGCAGGAGGCCGCGGTGGGCGGAGAGCATGTACCCGTACCATGGAACGGCGGTCAGGATTGCACCCACGGCTCCCGCGAGGAGCGCTCTCGGCCGGAACAGGTCGGAGCGTCTGGCGAGCGCGGCGTAGAGGGCGACCGCGATTCCCGGAAGCAGGAACCCGACCGGCCCCTTGGTCAGCGCCGCGAGGCCGAAGGCCGCCCCGGCCATCCCCATCGCGAGCGCACGTCCCCGTGCCAGGTACCGCTCGACCGCCAGCATGCCCAGGGTGACGAAGAGGGACAGGGTCATGTCGGTGATCGCCGCCCGGGCGAGGAGCGCGTACTCGAGATTGGCCGAGAGCGCGAGAGCGGCGACGAGCGCTCCGCGCTCACCGAGCCTCCCGCGCCGTCCCACCCAGAACACCGTCAGAACCCCCGAGAGCCCCGCTAGCGCCGACCCGATCCGAGCGGCCGTCTCGGAGACTCCGATCGCATGGTACGCGGCGAGAATCATCCAGTAGAAAAGGATCGGCTTGTCGAACCAGGGCTGGCCGTGGAACACGGTGAAGGCCCACGTCCCGCTCCGGAGCATCTCCTGGGCAGGGACGGCGTAGTACGGCTCGTCCGGATCGAAGAGCCCCACCGATCCCAGGCCGAAGAAGAACAGCGGCACGGCCAGTCCGACGAGGGCAATCGTTCCGGGAAGGAGGAGGCCGAGTCCGGGCCGCACGGGCGCCTCGGCTCGAAGGTCGCGTCGATCCGGAGCTTCGACGGGCAATAACCGGTCCTCGGGGGCGAATTGCGACGCGGCGGACGGGGCCATGTTACCAGAGCCGCGCGCTGCGTGACCGGCGGGTCAGCCCTCGGCGGGAGCGGAGTACCCGCACCCTTCGGCGTCGCAGACGAGGCGGCGGCCGTCGCGCTTGCTCACCTTCTCGACGAGGTACGGCCGGCCGCACTGCGGGCAGGCGCCTGCCACAGGCCGGTTCCAGAGCACGAACCCGCAGTCCGGGTAGCGGTCGCAGCCGAAGAACACCTTGCCGCGCTTGCTCCGTCGCTCGACGACGTGGCCCTTGCCGCATTCGGGGCAGGTGACCCCGGTCTCCTTCATCTTTATGTAGCGGCACTTCGGGTAATTCGAGCAGGCGACGAACTCGCCGAAGCGACCCTGCTTCTTGGCGAGCTTCGAGCCGCAGCGAGGGCAGGCCTCGTCGAGGAGGACGTCCGGCTTCGCCTCGGCCTTTCCTTCGTGATTCACCCGGATCCGCCGTGTGTTTCGGCACTCCGGGTAGGCCGAGCATGCCAGGAAAGGTCCGAACCTGCCGCGCTTCAGCACCATCGGGCTGCCGCACTTCTCGCACGGCTCGGCCTCGGCCTCGACAGGCTCGGGCGCCGCGGCGGTGCGAGCGGCCTTCGCGGCCGCGGGGAGGGACGCACGGTCCTCGTCGCCGACCGCCTTGGTCCCGTTGGCCTCGCGGGTGTTCTTGCATTCGGGGTAGCCGGAGCAGGACAGGAACTGCCCGAACCTCCCCCACTTGAGCACCATCGGCTTGCCGCACTTGTCGCACGACACGTCGGTGGGGATCGCCTCCCGTTTCACGTCGCGCATCTCGACGCGGGCGCGGGCGAGGTCCCGCTCGAATTTCTCGCTGAACTCGCGGAGCGCGTCGGTCCAGCGGAGCCGGCCCTCCTCGATCTCGTCCAGCTCTTCTTCCATTCGCGCGGTGTAGCCGACGTCCACGATGTCGCCGAACGAGACCACGATGAGATCGTTGACCAGGAACCCCAGCTCGGTGGGGCTGAACCGCCCTCGCTCCTTCAGGACGTAGTCGCGGTCCATGATGGTCGAGAGGATGCTCGCGTAGGTCGAAGGACGTCCGATGCCGTTCTCTTCCAGCTCCCGCACCAGGGTCGCCTCGGTGAACCGTGGAGGCGGCTGGGTGAAGTGCTGGCGAGGAAGGAGAGACCGCGGGTCGAGCGGCTGTCCCTCGCGGAGCGGCGGGAGGCGGCGCTCTTCCTCGTCCGCTTCCTCGTCGGTCCGCTCCTTCCCCGCGACGTCCTCGTCCGCCGCCTCGTGATAGACGGCGAGCCAGCCCGGCGACTTCAGCACGGACCCGGTCGCCCTAAACGTGTAAGGACCGGCCTCGATGTCGGCTCGAGTCGTGTCGAATACCGCCGATTCCATCTGGGAGGCGACGAAGCGGTTCCAGATCAGCGTGTAGAGCTTCAGCTCGTCCCGGCCCAGGGACGCCTGCACCCGGTCCGGCGTGTGCTCGAGCGAGGTCGGGCGGATCGCCTCGTGCGCCTCTTGGGCCTGCTTGCCCGATCGGTACGTGCGCGGACGGTCGGGCAGGGCGTTCGGCCCGTACGTCGACGCGATGAAGCCGCGGACCGCGTCGATCGCCTCTTCGGAGACGCGAGTCGAGTCGGTCCTCATGTAGGTGATCAGGCCCACGGTCCCCGCGTCGCCGATCTCGCGCCCCTCGTAGAGACCCTGCGCGAGCCGCATGGTCTTCGCCACCGGGAAGCCGAACTGGCGGGCGGCATCCTGCTGGAGCTTCGAGGTGATGAAGGGGGGCGGCGGGTTCTTCCTCTTCTCCTGGGACTGGACCCGCGCGACCCGGAACGGGACCGGCGGCCCGCTCGACGGAACCGCCTCCAGCACGACCACGCCCGGGCCGGCTCCCTCCGGCGGAGCGGCCTCACGGAAGCTCCAGCCGAGGGCGGCGAGGGTCGCCGTGACGTCGTCCTTCGAGGCCAACTCGACCTTCTCGCCGTTTCGGGCCACGAGACGGGCCTGGAACAAAGGCGGCTCGCTGCCCTCGAGCTGGGCCAGGACGGACCAGTACTCCCGGGGGACGAACCCGCGGATCTCGCGCTCCCGCTCGCAGATGATCCGGAGCGCGACGCTCTGGACGCGGCCGGCGCTCAAGCCGCGCCGGACCTTGTCCCAGAGGAGGGGGCTGATCTTGTAGCCGACGAGCCGGTCCAATATCCGGCGGGCCTGCTGGGCGTCCACCTTGTTCGAGTCGATCTCCCTGGGGCTGTCGAACGCGCCGAGGACCGCCCGCTTGGTGATCTCGTTGAACATGACCCGATGGAATGGAGCCTCGGTCTCTCGCCGCAGCTCTTCCTTGAGATGCCAACAGATCGCTTCGCCCTCGCGGTCGGGGTCGGGGGCGAGGTAGACGGCGGTCGCCGTCTTCGCCGCTTTCTTGAGCTCGGCGAGGGTCTTCTTCTTCTCTGGGAGAACGGCGTAGGTCGGGGAAAAGTCTTTCTCGTCCACCCCGAGGGTCCGCTTCGGAAGGTCGCGCACGTGTCCCATGGACGCCTTGACGACGTATCCTTTACCCAGGAACTTGTTGATCGTCTTCGCCTTGGCGGGCGACTCGACGATGACCAGCGCTCGTCCCATGGTTCAGCCCTGCCTCCGGGGGCGGGCAAGATAGTACCGCCCCGGCAATTGTTCAACCGCGCCCCGGACCTCGAGGCCGAAGAGCGCGGTCTGGAGCCGCGCGATTCCGAAGGGAGCCCTGTCGGCCAGCGCATCCAATTGAACCGGCTCCGGATCGTCCAGGAGAGCCAAGACCGCAGCTTCGTCAGGGTCGAGGGACACCGGGGTGGGTTCGGGCTCGCACGACGGGGCAGCGACCCTCCCGCGGAGGGCCTCGGCGTACATAGGCGACAGCTCTTCCAGGACATCTCCGATCGAGTGGACGAGCTTTGCACCCTGTTGGATGAGCCGGTGGCACCCGGCCGACAGCTCCGAGGAAACCGGCCCCGGAACCGCCATGACCTCGCGGCCTTGCTCGAGCGCGTGTCCGGCGGTGCTGAGCGAGCCCGAGCGTTCGGCGGCTTCGACGACCACGACCGCGGCGGAGAGGCCGGCGATGAGCCGGTTTCTTCTGGGGAAGTTTTCGCCCTTGGGCTCCATATCCAGATGGAATTCGGAAATGATAGCGCCGTTGTCGGCGATCTTGTCGAACATCTCTACGTTCTCTGGCGGGTAGAGCCGCCGAAAGCCGGATCCCATGACCACGACCGTCCTAGCGCCTGCCTCGAGAGCACCTAGATGGGCGCAAGTGTCGATTCCCCTGGCGCCACCGGACACGATTTCCACACCTTGCAGCCCCAACCCCGAAGCGAGGCCCGTCGCGACCCTGCGCCCATACGCGGTCGCGCGGCGGGAACCGACGACCGCGATTCGAACCACCCCGGCGGTCAAGGCGCCCTTCAGGTAGAGCACGACCGGGCCGTCCGGAAGAGCCTCGAACTCAGCGGGATAGCCTGGATCCACCGGGGTCACGAGGCGGATCCCGAGCCGCTCGGCGTCTCGGATTTCCGCCTCGGCGCGCCCTCTCAGCCCCTTCCTTCCCGACGCGATCGTCTCGGCCTTCCCGTCGCGCAGCCCGAGCGCTCCCGCGAGGTGAGCGGGAGGTACTTTGAATGCGACCTCAGACGGGCCGCCGAACTCCCGGAGGGCTCGGCGGATCTGGAGGGGACCTAATCGTTGAAGGAGATTGACGGCGACCCAGGCGACGAGATCCTCGGGGACCATAAGCGCGGCTCTCCGAGGAGGCGACGTGTAGTATCGTGACCCGCGGGGCGGGGGTCAAGCAGGGCAGTTCCAACCAGGGGATCTCACGGCGGCGATTGCACAAATGTACCCAGAAACTATATTCAAGTTGTCAAGCATCGGCGATGTAGATATGTCTGGGGTATGCGTGTGCATAGTCAACATGTTCTCTGATTTCTGGCGGTGGAGCCCGGACTCCGCGGTCGGCCCATGAACGCCGGCGCGGTCAGGCCGCGAATCCTGGTCGCGGACGACGACCCCGTGGCGGCACGGTTCGTGGCCACGCTCCTCGCCGAGAAAGGGTACGAGGTCCTGGTGGCGGCTGATGGCGAGCATGCGTTCGAGATCGCAACGAGGCTCAGGCCGGACCTGATCGTGAGCGATCTCGTGATGCCTTACCGGGATGGATTCGACGTCGTCCGGGCGATCCGGGAACACGAGGCGATCGCGGACGTGCCGATCGTGATCGTCTCCATGAAGGACCGCGAGGAGGACATCGTCCGGGGCCTCGAGACCGGCGCGGACGACTACGTGGTGAAGCCCTTCAACGCCCGGGAGCTCCTCACGAGAGTCCGCAAGCTACTGGCCAGAGGAGGAGGGCGCGGCTGATGTACGGCGCGCTGACCGCTTCGATCCTGATCATCGGAGGGACCTTCCTCGTCCTGACGTTCGCGATCGTCGCGAATAAGGCATGGAGGGAGACCCGCGAGCGCTGGCGGCGGGCCCGCCGGCGCGCTCTCGAGCCGGCCATCCTGGCGTACGCGCACGGCGAGGGCCCGTCGGTGCTACCGGCCCTCGGCGGCAAGCTCCGCTTCCGCGACCGCCGCGTGGTCGAGGAGATCCTGCTGGACCATGCCCAACGCGTGCGCGGAGTCGAGCGCGAGCGGCTCGGTCGGGCTATCGACGAGCTGCGCTACGTGGATGGCTATCTCGCGGGGCTGGGAAGCCGGCGCTGGTGGCGCCGCGCCGATTCCGCCGAGAGGCTTGGGATCGCAGGCGCGACCCGCGCGACGAATCGTCTGGTGAAGGCGCTCTCCGACCCGGAGCCCGAGGTCCGGATCCGCGCGGCGAAAGCGCTCGGGCTCGTGGGCGGCCGGGCGGCCGTCGCGCCGCTGATTCACGCCCTGTCCGAGCCGAACCGCTGGTCCACGATCAGGATCGCCGACATCCTCGCCGGCATGAAGCAGGAGGTCGTGGACGAGCTCGTGGGCGAGTTCGAGGGAATGAACACGCATGCGAAACTCGCGGCGCTGGACATCCTCGGCCGGGTCCGGAGCCTCTCCGTGGTCGCGTGGCTCAGGCAGCGGCTCGAGGACGAGGAGCGGGACGTGCGTGCCCGAGCCTGCCACGCCCTGGGCGCGATCGGGGACCCGGACTGCGGCCCCGTTCTGCTGAACGCCGTCGCGGACACGGAATGGCCTGTGAGGGCCATGGCTGCCAAGGCGCTCGGCAGGATCCGCCACCTTCCCGCGATTCCCGCGCTCTCGGGCGCGATGCGGGACCGGGAGTGGTGGGTCCGAGCGAACTCCGCCGAAGCGCTGCGCCTCATGGGCCCGAGGGGAACCGAGGCCCTCGACCGCATGCTCGACGACCGGGACATCTATGCGCGCCACCAGGCGGTCCTGATGCTGGAAGAGTCCGGGATCCTCGACCGGCAGGTCGACCTCCTGGCGAAGTCCGGCGGGCCGGAGCGGGAGGCGGCGGAGTCGCTGATCCGGCGGTTCGTGCGCGTCGGGCAGATGGGGCGCCTCCGCGAGCTGCTCGAGACCCACCCCGATGCCCGGGTTCGGGAGGCGCTCGCCGGCATGCTCGGCCTGCCGGGGCCGCAGGCGGAGGGGGCGCGATGAGCTGGATGGGCTGGCTGACCTGGTGCGTCGTCGCCTTC
Source organism: Terriglobia bacterium (assembly GCA_020073205.1). Taxonomy (NCBI): domain Bacteria; kingdom Pseudomonadati; phylum Acidobacteriota; class Terriglobia; species Terriglobia bacterium. The sequence goes on along the minus strand of JAIQFR010000025.1, from coordinate 14,490 downwards.
AACGTCTTCGTCCTCGTCTACTTCCTGATCCTGAACAGCATCTACCTCGGCCTCTTCTTGCTGTCGCTCGCCGAGGTCATGCGGTTCGTCCGCCGAACGTTCTTCTCGGACTACCGGCAGATCATGCAGTCCGAGATGACCTGGCCGATCTCGATCCTGGTCGCGGCCCACAACGAGGAGAAGACCATCGTCGAGACGGTCCGCTCGCTGATGATGGTCAACTACGGCGAGTTCGAGATCGTCGTGATCAACGACGGGTCCACCGACGAGACCCTGAAGCGCCTCGTGCAGGCGTTCGAGCTGCGACGGATGGACCGGGTCTACCGCAGGTCGATCCCCACCGAGCCGGTGCACGGGGTGTTCGGCTCCCTCGCCCACGCGAACCTCACCGTCGTGGACAAGGAGAAGGGCGGGAAGTCCGACGCCCTGAACGCGGGGATCAACCTGTCCCGCTTCCCGCTGTTCTGCTCCATCGACGCGGACTCGATCATCGAGGACAACGCCCTGCTCCGGGTGGTGAAGCCGTTCATGGAGCGCCCGGCCGAGACCGTGGCGGCCGGAGGGATCGTCAGGATCGTCAACGGGTGCGAGGTCCGCGACGGGCGCGTGGTCCGCATCGAGCTGCCGGACCGGCCGCTCGCGATCTTCCAGGTGGTCGAGTACCTCCGGGCGTTCCTCACGGGCCGCGTCGGGTGGAGCGTGCTGCGCTCGCTCCTGATCATCTCCGGAGCCTTCGGTATCTACAAGAAGGACGAGGTCGTCGAGATCGGCGGCTACTCCAGGTACACCGACACCGAGGACCTCGAGCTGGTGGTCCGCCTCCACGAGCACATGCGGCGCAAGAAGCGGAAATACCGGGTGGTGTTCGTGCCGGACCCGGTCTGCTGGACCGAGGTCCCCGAGAGGATCCGGGTCCTGAACCGGCAACGGAACCGCTGGCACCGCGGCCTCGTCCGGACCCTGTGGACGCACAAGCGGATGCTGTTCAACCCGCGCTACGGCGCCATCGGGTTGTTCGCCTTCCCGTATTTCTTCCTCTTCGAGATGCTCGGGCCGTTCGTCGAGGTCCTCGGCTACGCCGCGGTGCTGCTCTCGTACCTCCTCGGCATCCTCAACCTGGAGTTCTTCCTGCTGTTCCTGGGCGTCGCGGTCCTCTACGGGATCTTCCTCTCCATCGCGGCGATTCTGCTCGAGGAGATCTCCTTCCGACGGTACCCGGGCTGGCTCGACCTGACGAAGCTGGTGGTGTTCGGCATCCTCGAGAACTTCGGGTACCGCCAGATGAACGCGGTGTTCAAGGTCAAGGCGTTCTGGGACGTCGTCCGGCGCCGCCGCGCCTGGGGCCGAATGGACCGCGCGGGATTCAGGTCCGGGCAGGCGCGGCAAGCGGCCCCGCAGCCTGGCCGGGCGAGATGAGGGCGCCCGACGAGATTCGGGTCACCGGGAAGCGCTACGGAGCTCGGGGAATCTCGTAGAACGCGTCGATGGAATCGACCGCGTCGCGGATGAGGCCGCGGCACTCGGCGCGCTCAGCGTCCGTGAGCGCGGGGGGCGTCCCGCCGGGATAGGTGGCGAGGTCGAAGAGGTCGTCGGCGTAGTTCACCGAATCGGCGATGTAGAGGCTTCGGCCGTTCGCGCGAAGAACGCCGAAGACGGGCCCGTAGCTGGACGCCACCAAGAAGCTGCCGAGGGCCCGGTCCTTCGAAGGCAGATCCTCGCGCCTCGACGCGAACAGCGATCGCCCGAGGATTCCGCTCCGGGTCTGCGGAGGGTGGCCGAGGAGCGCGTAGAGGCTCGGGGTGATGTCGGTCAGGAAGGAGAGGCCTCCGGGGTCGACGGCGACCCCGGAGCGAAGCGCCGTGGGCAGGTGGACGATCAGCGGGATCCGGAGGATCTCGGGGAAGATCGTATACGCATGCCCCCACCGACCCTCCTCGCCCAGCGAGTCTCCGTGATCGGACGTCAGGACGATGATGCTGTTCTCGTACAGGCCGAGGTCGCGCAGCGTCCGCAGGAACCCCCCGAACGCCGCGTCGACCCTCCGGACCCGCCAGGCATAGGGCGCGTGGAATCCGGGGTAGGACTCACCCGGCGGCACGGACGGGCCCTCCCGCGCGATCGTGGAAACGTGGAGGTCCTGCGGCTGGGCGTACGCGAAGACAGGCCGTCCGCCGGCCTCTCCCCCGCGCAGACGGGCCTCGAGGTCCGCGACGGAATGGCCGAGCCTCAGCGCATGGGTCAGGACCCCCCGGTCGAGCTCGACGATGTCGCGGGAGGGCTTCACCACGGCCCTCAGGACCGTGTCCAACGCGACGAAGCTGCGGTAGCCCTCCGCTTCGAGCAGCTTCTCCAGCGCGTTCATGGGATAGAAGGGAGTCACGTACTGCTGGTGCGGGATCATTCCGCCGACCCAGATCGAAGGCTCCGAGAGCCCCGTGCCGCCGTACCGGGTGAACGCGTTGGTGAAGACGACGCTCTCCCGCGCGAACTCCCCGATCGCGGGGGTGAACCCGACGGCGGGGTTGTAGGCGGACAGGTAGTCTCGCCGGAGCGAGTCGATCACGAAGACGAAGATATCCGGCTTCGGTGAAGGCGACGGCACGATGGAGGGAACGAAGCTCACGTCCCTCGGCTCGATGTGGACGCTCCGCGGGATGTTGGTGTGCGCCTGCAGGAACCGGTAGAATTCCGCGTCGTCCCGCGCCGCGCTCCGAGGCCGCGACAGCAGGTCGTGCGCCACCTTGAACGAGGGGTCGTGGCCGGCGTATCGAGCGAGGGACGCGGACAGGTCCGTGCCCGGGCCGCCGCCGAGCCAGGCCGCCACCCGCCCGCGCCCGGCTTCGAGACCCTTGTAGGCGCCGAGCGAGAGCACCGCGGCCGCCAGGAAGCCGAGGGTCGCCCACCGCCTCGTCGGGGCCGCGGGCGCGACCGTGTAGAACGCTGCGAAGACGAGCAACCAGACGAGCAGCGCGCCCACCTTCTGCAGCAGGTAGTTCCAGTCCATCGCGGCGGTTGAGGCGGCGAGCGCGAACCCGCCGACGGCCAGGGCCGCGACCCAGAGCCCGAAGGCGAATCGCGGAGTCCCGCGCCGCGGCGCCAGGGCGGAGACGAGCACCTCGAGTCCGCTCCCGGCGGCGCCCCCTCGCGCCGCGAAGATCCGGCACGCGACGCCGGCTTCGGCCGCGACGGTCGCGACGGCCACCGCGGTCGCGACCGCGGTCGCGGAGACCCCACGCAGGGAGATCGCGGAGAGGACGATGCTCCGCAGCACGGACGCCAGGAGGAGGACCGCGAAGAGAAGGAAGAATGCCAGCTCTACGAGCGCGGAGGAGGCGAAGACGGCGGCGATCGAGCGCATTAGGACCAGCGCGGTGAACGCCGCGAGCATCAGCATGACGTGGGAAGCGAGGCTCAGGAGAAGCGCTGCGCGGCACTCCGGAGCGCTGAGCCCGATGGCCGCGGGGTCCGCCCCGAAGCGGAGCTCGAAGATGGCTCCGTAGAGGCACGCGAGGAAGAGGCCGGACCACAAGGAGGCGTGGAACAGGCGCCGATCCTCGCCGTCCGACGCGCGCCCCCAGGCGATTCGCGTCCCGTGGCCCAGCACGTCGAGCGCGGCCAGCCAGACCGGCGGAACCAGCGCGACGAACGCCCACCCGAGGCTCGAGGCGTCGTTCGTCAGCGAGGCCAGGAGCGGGTGGAACAGGATCGTCACGCCGGCGATCGCCGAAGCGGCGAGGAATCCGACCGCCGCGACGCGGGTCGCGGGCCGTCGGACGTCTTCGCGCATCGTGAGCCCCGCCGCCGCGAGGGCTGCCCAGAACAGGTACGGGTGGAGCCTCGCGAACGTGTTGAGCGATGGCACGACGTCGGACTGGATCACCTGCACGTAGGTGAACGGGACGTAAGCCATCACGCAGTACGCGGCCGTGAGCAGCCAGAAGGCCCCGAACGCCAGGCGGGCCAAGACGAGCGCGGCGCGGCTCACGGCAGCCGCCCGGCGAGCTCCGCGCGCGCCTCGGCGTTCCCCGGCTGCAGCTCAAGGACCCGCGCGTACTCGCGGCGGGCTTCCTCCACCCTCCCCTGCCGCACGGACGTCTCCGCCAGCGCGAGGATCAGATCCGCGTATTCCGGGGACAGGCGGACGCCGCGCTCGAGGTGAACGCGGGCTTCGTCCGTCGCACCGTCGCGGAGGCTGGCGAGCCCGGCGACGAGCAGAGCATCGACGTTGTCGGGTGACCGCTTCAGGACTCGGAGCGCGGCTTCCTTCGCCGCGTCGACTCGACCCGCCCTGAGGTCGATGCGCGCCAGGCCCAGGCTCATGTCCGAATAGCCCGGCGCGAGCGCGAGCCCCCGCTCGTAAAGCTCACGGGCCTTGTCGCCGCGCCCCGATCGCTCGTAGGAGAGCGCGAGGTAGAGGATGGAATCCGGGTTGCTCGGATCGAGGTCGAGGCAGCGAGCCAAGGCGTCGCGCGCCTTCTCCTCGAGGCCCTGCGCCCGGTACGCGAGGCCGAGCGCCGGGCAGGCCTCGTCGGGGACGGGCGCCTTCACGAGGTACTCCTCCCAAAGGGCGGCTTCCTCCTTCGGGCGTCCCAGGTGGTGGTACACCGTCGCGAGCTGGTCGATGTAGATGTGGTTGGCGGGGTAGGCCTCGTGGAGCTTCCGGGCGGGATCGAGCGCCTTCTCGTAGTCGCCGTTCCGGACCCGCACCTTGGCCGACTCCGCCAGGCTCCGTGTCGCCTCGGCGGCGAGACCGGTGGCCGGAGCGGCCGGCGCCGCGGCGGGGGCCGTGCCCGTGAAGAGGCTCCAGTAGAAGAGGGCGAGGACGGCCGACGCTAAGACGATCTTGTAAGCGGGAGAGTCGAGCACGGGAGTCAGAAGGAGTAGTAAAGACCGGCGCCGATCGAGAGATGGCGGACTCCGCTGACGTGGTCAGGAACGCTGAGGTCGATCCGGTCCTCGTGGCTCCAGCCGGCCCGCAGGTCGAACTCGAACCGCCGCGGAAGCGGCAGGATCAGCTCGCCCGCGATCGTCCGCGACCGGAGGGTTTCGAGCTCGACCGCGCTGCGGATCTCGGGAGAGCGACCCCAGCCGAAGCGGAAGCCGTAGTAGCCGAGTCCGTTGCCGAAGTAGTTCCTCGCTCCCAGCGAATACGACCGCGACGCTCCCGCGACCCCCGGCGTGACGAAGACGCGGCCGGTGACGAGCCACGAGGCGTAGTACTTCCCCAGGGAGCCCACGTAGATGTTGGCGCTGGTGTTGGTGAAGTTGAGACGCCGGTAGCCCAGGGAGGCCTCCAGCCCCGCGGGCAGGCTCTGGTAGATGTCCCCGCCGAACCGGTACCTCGGGTAAAGGTCCGCGCTCGGCGAGTAGCCGGCGTCGAGCCAAGCGTAGGTGCCGCTCCTGATCGAGGGATAGGCCTCGATCTCCATCTGGTCGTCCTGTGAATCGAACCGCCACGCATGGGACCAGCGGCCGATCAGGGGGCCGTAGATGGTCCGCCGCTTGAGGTAGAGCTGGCTCTCGTTCCAAGGCGCCAGGTCCGGAGTGAAGTGATCGTAGGTGTGGTAGAGGCCGACCTGCCAGCGGACCAGAGCCTCACGGATCCTCCCGGAGAGATCCCTTGCCTCCGCGTTGCCCGGATCCAGGGCGAGCGCGCGCCGCAGCTCGCTTTCCGCTTCCTCCTGCCGCCCCACGGCGTCGAGCGCGCGGGCGCGGCACACCAGCAGGGTGGGGTCGTCGGGCTTCTTCTCGAGACCCCTCCGCGCCAGGCGCTCGGCCCGGTACGGGTTGCCCGACCAGATCTCCACACGGATGGCTGCCGGCAGGGCGTCGGCGTGCGTGGGATTCTGGTCGAGGACGGTCTCGAGCTCCTTCCTCGCCTCGTCGTACCGGCCCTCCCAGGAGAGGACGATCCCCAGCATCGTCCGGGCGTCGGTATCGTTCGGCGCCTGGGCCAGCTGGTCGCGCAGCAATCGGATCGCCGCGTCGCGCTGGCCGTGGGTCGCAAGCTCGCGGGCCTGCTCGGCCACCGTGGCCGCGGAGAGGCGCCCCGACGCGAGGAGCGCCGCGGCGAGCCACGCGCCCGCAAGGATCCGCTTGAACACGCTCATCGGCTACCGATCCTCTCCGCCCGACCATTTCCCCCGGTCAAGGCGCCGGAGGGTCCGTTCCGGCACCGCGCCAAGGTAGAAAACTAATGCTCCGCGTGCCAGGCGGTCAAGCGGGGGAGGCGGGCCGTCCGGAGATCGCGGCGGGATCAGGGTGGGTCACCACCCGGCCTGGCGTTCCCGAGCCGGGTCCCGGCGGGCCCGCACGGGGCAGTAGAGCCCCCTCTCCGAGCGGATCCACCAGTCGCCGGTCCGGCGGTGGGTCTCCCAGTCGGCGGGACGATAGTCGTAGAGGATCGCCCGCACCTGGCGGGGCGGCGCCGCGGGGAAGGGGTTCGCGGCGAGCAGGTCGAGCACCTCGGGAGACCCCTCGAGCAGCCGCTCCAGGAGCCCCTGCAGCCAGGGGCTCGCGCGGTAGTCGCCCAGCGCCGCGAACCACATCTGCCAGTCGAGCCTCGGCTGGTGCGGCGCGACGAACCGCGGCGGACGCGCGGGGTCCCCCGGCTTCCACCGGAACGCGTACGGGAGCCACGTGCTCCCGTCGTTGCTCCCCTCCACGACGATCTCCGGCCGCTCCGTGGTCATCGCGGCGAACAGACCGTACGCGTTGACCACGCGAAATGGCCCGAGCGCGCGGTCGAGCGACTGGATGGGCGCGGTCCACGGGAGACTCATCCGAAAGCGTCCGGACATCTCGACGAGGCTCGCGGGGACGATGACGATCGCGAGCAGCACCGACGCCCACGCGAGCGGCCGCCACCGACGCGCGGTCGGGCCGCCCCGCGGCAGGCGCTCGAGCCTCCCGCGGAGGAGCGACGGCCAGGCCGCGTCGTCGAGCAGGAGGAGCGCGAGCGAGGCGGTGAGCAGGTTGAAGAAGGCATAGTTCCCGGTGACCGCGATCAGCGCCTGCAGTCCCACGATGGACCCGAACGCCGCGATGCGCAGGCGCCGACGCCCGAAGATCAGGAACGGCACCGCCAGCTCGATCGCGAACATGGCCGCGCAGGACGCGCGCTGGAACCACCCGGGCAGGAGGTGGGCGTACCAGCCCACCCAGGTCGGAAGGGGCTGGGTCCAGTAGTGGTAGTCGAGCGCCGCGAGGCTCCGCCACGTCGGATCCCCGCTCGAGAGCTTGACGACGCCCGAGGAGAACAGGAGCCGGAACAGCAGCCATCGGAGCAGCGCCAGCGGCACGCGGGGAGGGGGATCGGGGCACGGGAACCGGTGCCAGGACCTCCACGGCGCCAGGAAGATCGCCAGGAATCCGGCCTCGAGGAGCAGCGCGTCCCACTGGAAGTTCAGGAACACCCGGCAGGCCACCACGAGCGAGAGGTAGCCCGCCCACGCGAGGAACAGCGCCGGCGCGGTCAGCACCCCCGCGATCACGAGGACCGAGACCGCCGCGCCTCCCCAGCAGAGGAAACACAGGAACGCATCGCTCGCGTCGACCCAGCAGAAGGTCGGCAGGAGCCAAAACCGCTCCGCCCCGTAGTGGCGGCTCACCGCGTCGAGGAACGGCGCGGCCGGCAGGATCCCCTCCGAGCCGACGAGGCCGCGGATCTGGGTGCCGAGGGAGACGAACGCGCACAGGTACGACACGCCGAGGAGCCGGAGGAACAGGTCGCGGGAGATCGCGTAGCGCGAGGGCTCCCGCCCCGAGCCGACGAGCAGCAGCGTGAGGCGCGAGAGCAGCGGACGGTGCGCCGCCACCCCCCGATACAGCCGCTCCGAGACCCCGCGGAACCCCGGTACGCGCCGGTACGCCCAGAGGGCCCCGCCGCGTCCCGGCACGCGGGCGAGCGCGCCGAACACGGCTTCGGCACCCGAGGTGACGCCGCCGTCGGTGTCGATGAGGTGGACCGCGTGCTCGAAGGACGTCCTCGGGATCTCGGGAAACCGGGAGGCGGCCTCCTGGTAGGGGGCGTAGTCCACCCGGTCGCCCGTCGCGCCGCGCCATCGTCCGATCCACCGGCGGCAGAAGCCGCAATCGCCGTCGAACACGAGGAGCGGCTTCGATCCGGGAGGTGTCGCCACGCGAAACGCGTGCGTCGGACCGTCCTGCGCCATGAGGGCCCTCCGGAGGAAGGCGTGCCTGAAACGGAAAGGGGCGGCACACGGCCGCCCCTCGGTTCGACTGACGGTGGGAGAGCGGGACTACTTCTTCTTCGCCGTCACCATGTGAACGGCGATGCTCTCAGCCACGCGCTGCTCCCCGGCCCGGGTGAAGTGGACGACGACATGGTCGCCGACCTTCGGCGTCCCCTCGACCTTGGTCTTGTCGGACCAGACGAAGCTCTCTTCCTTTCCCTTTGCGTCCTTGATCGCGAACGTCTTAGCGGCGTCGTCCCACTTCACGATCTCGCCCTTGGCCATGTGGTTCATGGTCTTCATGCCCTTCTCGGCGGCCAACGCCGGCACCGCCAGGGCGATCGCTACCACCACAAGGCACGCCACCAGTCTTCTCATCGTCAAGCCTCCTGGAGGGGATTTCCTGTCGGAGCCCTCCGCCGCCGGAGTCTAGTACCACCTCCCGAACCTCGCAAATCACCCGAAATCCCGCCGCCTTGACGCCGATCACCGCGGGGAAGAGACTTGCCGCCATTGCGAAAGGGAGCCGCCGATGAGCGCGAAGCTGACCCGCAGGGAGTTCGTCAGGACGGGAGCGGCCGCGGGAGCGGCGATCGCCGCGGTGCCGCTCCTGGCACAGGGACCCGCGGTCGTCGCGCCGCGCGGCCCCAAGCCGATCGTGATCGCTTCGGCCAACGGGAACCGGTTCAAGTACGGCGGGCCGCGCACCTGCGTCGAGGAGGCGTTCGCCAGGCTCGTGCGCGGCGAGGACGTCCTCGACGCGGTGCTCGGGGGGGTCAACCTCGTCGAGCTGGATCCGGAGGACATCTCCGTCGGCTACGGGGGACTCCCGAATGCCGACGGCGTCGTCCAGCTGGACGCGTCGTGCATGCACGGGCCGAAGCGGCAGGCCGGTGGGGTCGCGGCGCTCGAGGGGGTGCGGACCCCGTCCCTGGTCGCGAAGGCTGTGATGGTGCACACCGACCACCACCTCGTGGTCGGGAAGGACGCGCAGGCCTTCGCCAGGAGGATGGGGTTCAAGATCGAGGACGACCTGAACACCGACAGGTCGCGCGCCCTCTGGCTCGAGTGGAAGCGGCGCATCGATCCCGACCACTGGCTCGACCCCGACCGTCGCTCCGACGCGGCGGATCGCGCGAGGCGGCAGATGGTCGCCGAGGGGCTCGTGGACCCCGATCACGTCTACGGAACGATCAACTGCGACGCCCTGTCGTCCCAGGGGGAGATCGCGGGCGCCACCACGACCAGCGGTCTCGCGTGGAAGATCCCCGGGCGCGTCGGGGACTCGCCGATCCTCGGCGCCGGCCTCTACGTGGACGGCGAGGTGGGAGCGGCCGGCTCCACCGGCCGCGGCGAGGCCAACCTCTACCACCTGTCGTCGTTCTTCATCGTGGAATGCCTGCGTCGCGGGATGAACCCGAAGGACGCGGCGGTCGAGGCGCTCAAGCGCGTCCGGGCGGGGACCGTCGCGAAGCGCCTCCTGAACCCGCGCGGGCTTCCTGGCTTCAACCTCCAGTTCTACGTCCTCGACACGAAGGGGCAGTACGCCGGAGCGTCCTTCTACGCGGGCACCGCCGGGCAGTACGCGGTGTGCGACGAAAACGGGGCCAAGAACGTCGCGCTCGAGGTCATGTTCCCGGGGAGCCCCACGGAGTAGGCCGAACCCTCCGTGGAGAAGGAGGCTCGGAATGTCGCGCTCGAAGCTCCTGATCGCGCTCGCGGGATGCGTTCTCTCGGGCGCCGCCGCCGCCGCGGAGCCCTCGCTCCTTCCCTGGGCCACGTACGCGGAGGGCGTGCCCTCGCCCGAGCGCGCCACCGGCGTTCGGCCGGGAGCGCGCCCGCTGCGGCCCGAGGAGATCGCAGGCTACTTCGCCGCGCTCGCGGCGGCTTCCCCCCGCGCGAAGGTCCTGGAATACGCGCGCTCCCGCGAGGGAAGGCCGCTCCTGGCCCTCGCGGTGAGCGATGAGGCGACGATCGCCCGGCTCGACCCGTTCCGCGCGGAGCACGCGCGCCTCGCCGACCCCAGGGGAAGGAGGCCCGAGGACGACGCGCCGGCGATAGGGTCCGCCAAGGCGGTGGCGTGGATGGCGTACGCGATCCACGGCGACGAGCTGTCCAGCGCGGACGCCGCGGTCGCCCTCGCGTACTGGCTCGTGGCCGGCGAGGACGAACGGGCGAAGGCGCTCCGGCGCGACCTCGTGGTCCTGATCGACCCGTGTGAGAACCCGGACGGCCGCGCGCGCTTCCTGTCCATGACCGCCGCCTTCGCCCACGCGGCACCGAATCCCGACAGCGAGGACCTTTCCCACGCGGCGGTCTGGCCGTACGGGCGGGGCAACCACTACCTCTACGACCTGAACCGCGACTGGATCTCGATGGTGGAGCCCGAGAGCCGGCGGGCGGCGGCGATCGCGACCTGGAATCCGCAGCTCATGGTCGACAGCCACGAGATGGGACCGGACGACACGTACCTGTTCGCCCCCGCCCGCGCGCCGTTCAACCCGCTCAAGCCCGCGTACCTCGCGGGCTGGGCCGACCGTTTCGCCGCGGACCAGGCGCGCGCTCTCGACGCGCGCGGCTACGCCTACTACACCGGCGAGTGGAACGAGGAGTTCTTCCCGGGCTATGGCTCCTCCTGGGCGTCCTATCTGGGCGCGGTCGGCATCCTGTACGAGATGTCCGGCGTCGAGGGGACGCTGGTGCATCAGCGCTCCGGCACGGTCCGGACCTATACGGAGACCGTGGACCACCAGCTCACGAGCTCGATCGCGAACCTCGAGACCCTCGCGTCCCACCGGCAGGAGCTGCTGTCGCAGTTCCTCGCCGCGCGGCGCGAGGCGATCCTGAAGGGGGCCGAGGGGCCGCTCAAGGCGTGGATCCTCGCGCCCGGCCGGCACCCCGATCGCGCGGATCGTCTCGCGGCGCTCCTCCGCGACCAGGGGATCGAGGTGCTGCGGGCCGAATCGCCGGTGAAGGCCTCGGGTTTGCGCGACGCCTGGACGGGGAAGACGCTCGCGGCGGACCTCCCCGCGGGGACGTGGATGGTGCCGCTCGACCAGCCCGCCGAGCCGCTCGCCCGCGCGCTCCTCGACCCGCACGTTCCGATGGAGGCCGGGTTCTTCAAGGAGGAGCGCGAGTGGCTGGAGCGGGGCAAGGGATCCCGCCTCTACGACACCACCGCGTGGTCGCTCCCGCTCGATTTCGGGATCGACGCGTACTGGACCGGCGCGAAGCCCTCGGGCGACTGGAGGGACGCGAAGGCCGAGGAGCCTTCGGGATCGGTGGCCAGGACCGAGCCGGCGTTCGGATACCTGTTCGAGGGTACCTCCGACCGCTCGGTGGCCGCGCTCGCCGACCTCCTCGAGCGCGGCATCGCGGCCAGGATCGCGGAAAAGCCGTTCCGCGCCGGCGGCGCGGCGTACGACCGCGGCACGGTGCTGATCAAGCGGGAGGGGAACCCCGCCGACCTCGCGGCGACGCTGGAGCAGGTGGCTTCCCGGTGGCGGATCGCGGTCCGAGCGGCCGCGTCCGCGAAATCCGAGGAAGGCCCCGACCTGGGAGGGAACTACTTCCAACCGCTGATTCCGCCGCGGGCAGGGATCTGGACCGGAAACGGCGTGTCGTCCGGCTCGTACGGGAGTCTCTGGCGGCTGCTCGACGTGGAGGTTCCGCTCCGGTTCACGGGTCTCGACCTCTCCCGGTTCGGCCAGGTGGACCTCGCCCGGTTCAACGTCCTCGTGTTCCCCCCTGCGGGCTGGCGCGAAGGGGGGTACCGCGAGCGGGTCGGCAAGGACGGGATCGAGCGTCTGAAACGCTGGATCGAAGCGGGAGGGACCGCGATCGGGATCGGCGGCGGCGCCGATTTCCTCGCGGACAAGGAGACGGGCCTCACCCAGGCGAGACCGCGGCGGGAGGCCCTCGATCGGTTCCCGCCGGTGGTGCTCGGGCCGTCCGCGGAGACGGTCGAGGCCGCCGGGTTCTTCAAGGCCTCGGGCGAGCGCGCCGGCCCCACGGAAACGGCGAAGGAGTCCGGGAAGGACGCCGCGGCGAAGATCGAGGCCGCGCCGAAGCTCCCCATCCCCTCCTCGCCCTACGACGTGGCCCCGCTGCTCGGCCCGGGGGCGAAGCCGTTCGCGGAAGGGTTCCCGCAAGGAACGCCGGCCGGCGAGAAGCCGCGCGACCTCGCCGCCTGGCTCAAGCCGATCCTGCCGCCGGGGAAGGAGCGGCCGGAGGCGGCCGATCTCGAGCGCGCCGACGAGCGCCTGCGCCGGTTCATGCCTCACGGCGCGCTCCTCAGGGTGGACCTCGACCCCGAGGTCTGGCTGGACTGGGGCGTCGGGCGCGACGACCTCGCGGTGCTCCTCGAGTCGCGCGACGCGCTGGTGGCCGAGCCCCCGGTGCAGGTCGCCGCGCGATTCTCGTCGATTGACCGGCTTCACCTCGGCGGACTGCTCTGGCCCGAGGCCGCCGGGCGCCTCGCCAAGACCGCCTACGCCACCCGCGAGGGGGTCGGACGCGGACAGGTGATCCTGTTCCTCGACGACCCGGACTACCGCAGCTGGATGCTCGGGACGCGGCGCCTCCTGCTCAACGCGATCCTGTACGGGCCGGGCCTCGGCACCCGCTGGTCCAGCCCCTGGTAGGGATCACAAGCGCGGCTCGGGAGTCCGGCGGCTGGCTCACGCCGGCGCCAGAGTCCGGCGACGGTTCCTCGGCGGCCGGCCTCGGCGCGACCCACATCGGCCGCCCGCGCGCCTCGCAAGCGCTCGGGGGCCCTATCCCCTGCGCGCTCGGCGCGCGGCCGGCCGTGTGGGGCCCCACGCCTCCGGCCGGTCTCGCCTGCGGACCGCCGCCGGACTCCGGCGGCCGGCGGCGAACGAAACGGCTCGTGGAAGGGCCGGAGCGTGCGATGCTTGAGCGGGACGCCGGGAGGGTGAGCCATGGACAGCACGATGCTCAAGGACATGTTCGTCATGGGGCTGCCGCTCGCCGAGAAGGTCGCGCGGCCGATCGTCGTCTACTTCTTCCTGGTGGCGGGCCTCAGGCTCGCGGGGAAGCGGGAGCTGGCGCAGCTCAACCCGTTCGACCTCGTGGTCCTGCTCCTCCTGTCCAACACGGTGCAGAACTCGATCATCGGGAACGACAACTCGGTCACCGGCGGCCTCGTGGGAGCGGCGACGCTGCTCCTGTTGAACTGGTTCGTGGTGCGGTTCCTGTTCAAGCACGAGCGGCTGGAGCGCCTGGTCGAGGGGGAGGAGACCGTCCTGCTCGAAGAAGGACGGCTTCTTGAAGACCGGTGCGAGAAGGAAGTGATCACGCGCGCCGAGCTGGAGGAGGCCGCGCACAAGCAGGGGTTCGGTTCGCTCGACGAGGTGGAGCGCGCCGTGCTCGAGCCCGGCGGCGGGCTGACCTTCGTCGCGAAGAAGCCGGAGCCCGAGGAGTCGCGCCACCGGGAGGTCGTGGCGCGCCTCGACGACCTGCAGCGGGAGATCCAGGGGCTGCGCGCCGCACTGCGCTAGAATGAGCCGCCTTCCAGGAGAACACGCCATGGACTGGGGACTCGCCAACCGGATGGCCCGCATCCTGAAGCCCGACACCGGCCGCACCGTGATGCTCGCGGTGGACCACGGCTACTTCCTCGGGCCGACCGGCGGCCTCGAGGAGCCCGGGAAGACCATCGTCCCGCTCCTCCCGTACGCCGACTCGCTCATGCTGACCCGCGGCGTGCTGCGCGGGTGCGTGCCGCCGCAGTCGGACGTCCCGATCGTGCTTCGGATCTCGGGGGGCACGAGCATCCTGCGCGAGCTGTCCCAGGAGGGGCTGACGGTCGCGTTCGAGGACGCGATTCGCCTCAACGTCGCCGCGATCACGATGTCGATCTTCGTCGGAACGGAGGGGGAGCGCGAGACGCTCCTGAATCTCTCCAAAGCGGTGGACGCCGGGGAAAAGTACGGCATCCCGGTGCTCGCGGTGACCGCAGTGGGCAAGGACATGGTGCGCGACGCGAGGTACCTCGGCCTCGCCTGCCGGATCGCGGCGGAGCTGGGCGCGCACATGGTCAAGACCTACCACTGCGAGGGGTTCGCGGAGCTGGTGCGGAGCACGCCCGTCCCGGTGGTGATCGCCGGCGGGAAGAAGCTCCCCGAGCGCGACGCGATCGAGCTGGCGTGGAAGGCGGTGCGCGACGGCGCGCGGGGCTGCAGGGCCAGGCAGCCCAAAAGGATCACAAAAGGCAGGTGCAGTCTTATCACGCTAAATCGCTCCCGGCCCCTGCCCTTGGCCAAAACAAAGGACT
>JAIQFR010000024.1 GCA_020073205.1 Terriglobia bacterium | reverse complement strand
GCGTCCGCCACGAGGATCACGCGGCGCTCGTGCCTCAGGACCGCCTCGTCGATGAACACCCGGTTGCCGCCGCGGGTCTTGGCCTCCGAGAGGGCGTTCTCCGTGGCCCGCACCAGGTCCTCGGCGGCGTGAATCGAGCGATTGTCGGGATAGCTCGAGATGCCCGCGGAGACCCTGACCTGGAAGCTGGTCCCCTCGTGCCGGAGCAGGATCTCCTCGGTATGGGTGCGCACCTTGCTCGCGAATACCGCGGCCCCGCGGTACCGGTTGCCGGGCAGGATCGTGCCGAACGACTCCTCCCCGGTCCGCCCGAGGATGTCCTCCTTGCGCACCTGGTGGCGGAGGACCTCCGCGACCTGGTGGATCACCGAGTCGCCCGAGGTCTGGCCCAGGGCGTCGTTGATGCTCTTGAGGTGGTCGATGTCGAACAGGACGAACGACAGCGGGCTCCGGTACCGGCGAGACCGGGAGAACTCCTCCTCGAGACGGTGATGGAGGTGCTGGCGGTTGTAGAGCCCGGTCAGGGGATCCCGGACCGCGCTCCGCTGGTGCTCGCGCCGGAGCCGCCCGATTTCCGCGGACAGGCGGACCCGGGTCTGGAACTCGCCGGCCTCCGGCGGGTTGAGGATCCACACCGAGGAAAGAGCCGGGTTCCTCCGCTCCATGTCCTGCCGCAGCGCGAGGTCGCGGATCACGTGGATCTGCGGGACACGGGCGAAGAGATCGCCGGACAGGAGGCGGTCGAAGAGCGCGCGGGAGGAAGGATCGTCGGTGTCGAGGTCGGTGACCAGGAGGTCTACCGACTCGTCGTCGCCCCGGTCGACGAGGAATCTCTCCGGACCGGAGAGGAGAACGGGCTCCTCGCCCGCGCCGGCGATCCAGCGGCATAGCCGGTCGCCCGACTCGCGATCCGAGGTGAACACCAGCACGTTGCCACGAGGCGGAACCGGCTGCATGCGCGCGCCACACTCCCGCTTCCCGCGCTTCCCCGATGCTCGAGCCGGGCGCCGCGGGCCAGAAGGGCGGAAAATATAGGTGATCGGTGCCTCGGGTCAAGGGGAGCCCGTATTCCGGCTGTTTGGCGGCCCCCGGGATGCTACGCTTCCGGCATGTCGACGTCACGGCGGCGCGATCGGAAATGAAGTGAAGGCCCTCGCGCTGCTGTCGGGTGGGCTCGACGGGCGCCTCGCCGCGCGCCTGGTCAGGGAGCAGGGTGTCGAGACCGAGGCGGTCCATTTCGAGACGGCGTTCCTCCGCGCGGAGCGGACCCGCGCGGCCCGCTCGACCCCGGAGCTTCCGGTCGAGGTGGTGGACGTGGCTCGCGAGCACTTCGAGAGCGTCGTGGTCCGGCCGAAGCACGGGTACGGCACGGCGATGAACCCGTGCATCGACTGCCGGATCTTCATGCTCCGGAAAGCGGCGAGCCTCGCGCGGGAGAGGGGAGCGGACCTCGTCGTGACCGGAGAGGTGCTGGGGCAGACTCGCATGAGCCAGCGCCGCGAGTCGCTCCTCAGGATCGAGCGGGAGTCGGGCCTCGTGGGGCGACTCTTGCGGCCGCTGTCGGCCGCGCACCTTCCTCCGACCGCGGCGGAGACCGACGGGCGCATCGACCGGAGCCGTCTCGGCGACCTCGAGGGGCGATCGCGAACGGCACAGCAGGCGCTCGCCCGCGGGCTCGGCGTCGGAGATGGGCCCGCGCCCGGGAGCGGCTGCTGCCTCCTGGCGGACCTCGGCTTCTCCCGGCGCCTGCGCGATCTCCTCGCGCACGGGGGCTCCTCCTATCCGGGGAGGGACGGGCTGCTCCGGCTCAGGCTCGGCCGGCACTTCCGTGTGTCCCACGGGGTGAAGGCCGTGGTGGCCAGGAACGACGAGGAGGGCCGGATCCTCGCCGGTCTCGCGGCGGGCCTCTGGACCTGCCGCTCCGAGGGGGGAGGGGCGCTGACGATCGTGGAGGGGGAGCCGGACGACGCCGGCCTCGCTCGCGCGGCCGCGCTGGCGGCGCGCTACGGGGCGGGGCGAGACGATTCCCTTTGCGGGGTCGTCTGCCGCCGGGGCGCCGAGGAACGTCGTGTCGAGGTTCGCCCCGACGCCGAGCCCGAGCGGTTCCTCGTCTGATCCTCGTCCGACCCGGTTGCCGCTCACGAAATGCGTGTGCTATAAGTTCGCGCTTGCCCGTCGGTTCAGGGGGCGCGCAGGGGCGTTAACTCAGCGGTAGAGTGCCATCTTCACACGGTGGAAGTCGCAGGTTCAAATCCTGCACGCCCCACCAGGCCCGTTCGGGACATGGGCGGCTAGCTCAGCTGGGAGAGCACGGCGTTCGCAACGCCGGGGTCGAGGGTTCGAATCCCTTGCCGTCCACCAATCCCGAGCGGTCGAGCCCGGCCGATCCGCCGACTCGAGGCGCGGATTCGTCCCTTCCGGGTGCTATACTTCCGCCTTTGTCGACGGGTGCTTCTCGCCCGTCAGAGGCGGTGCGTGCTCGTCCGGTGCCCCCAGTGCAGGACCGAGTTCCGCCTGGTCGACTACGGTCCGGGCGAGCGAGTGGTCAAGTACCTCTGTCCTGGGTGCCGGACGGCCGTGCGCATCGATCTCGAAATGGACGAGGTCCACTCGTCCTCGTCGTCCGGCTCCTACCGGAGCCTGAGCCGCCGGCGCACGGTGCTCGTCGCCGACGACAACCCGAAGGTGGTCGGGATGGCGGAGCGGCTGCTCGAGGAGGCCGGTTACAACGTGCTCGTCGCCGCGGACGGCGTCGAGACGCTCCGCGTCCTCCGCGAGGAGCACCCCGACCTCCTGCTGCTGGATCTCCTGATGCCCCGCATGACGGGGTTCGACGTTCTCCGGGAGGCACGGCAAGACGAGCGGATCAAGGACACTCCGGTGCTCGCGATGAGCGGGGTGTACAAGGACAACGTGCTGGGGTTCCTCCAGCAGCTCGGCGCTCGGGGGTTCCTCGACAAGGAGCGGCTCAGAGAGACGCTCGTGCAGCGCGTCCAGGCGATCCTGCCCCCGGGGAGCGCCTCTTGACGACCTCTCCCGCGGATCGAGCATGCCGAACGTCGCGGTAGTCGGCGCCCAGTGGGGCGACGAGGGGAAGGGGAAGGTCGTCGACCTCCTCTCGGAGCGGTTCGACGTCGTGGCCCGCTACCAGGGCGGGCCGAACGCCGGCCACACCGTGACCGTCGACGGCCGGCGGCACGCCCTGCACCACATCCCGTCGGGAGCCTTCAGGCCGGACGTGCGGGTCGTCGTCGGCAACGGAACGGTCCTCGACCTCCCGAAGCTGATCGAGGAGATCGACACGCTCGCCGCGGCCGGCATCGACCTCACCGGGCGCCTCCAACTCAGCGACCGCGCCCACGTGATCCTCCCGGAAATGGCGAGGCTGGACGATCTCGGCGAGACCGCGGGCCACCTCGCGCCCCGGCTCGGCACGACGAGGAAGGGGATCGGCCCGGCGTACGAGGCGAAGGCCGCGCGACTCGGGATCCGGCTCGCCGACCTCGCGGACAGGGACGCGCTCCTGGCCCGGGTCCGGGCGCTCGCGGAGGCCAGGCTCGAGAAGCTGCTCGGCCCGGCCGGAGGGGCGCCGGATCCCGAAGCGCTTGTGCGGGACGCCCGCGAGTGGTGGGCGCGGCTGTCGCCGTACGTCGCCGACACGTCGCTCCTCCTGAACGACTGGATGGACGAGGGGTTGAGCGTCCTGTTCGAGGGGGCGCAGGGCACGCTCCTCGACCTCGATCACGGCTCCTACCCGTTCGTCACGTCGTCGAGCACGGTGGCGGGAGGGCTGTGCGCCGGCCTCGGGGTCTCCCCGAGGAGGGTGGACGGCGTCCTGGGCGTGTTCAAGGCGTACACGACGCGGGTCGGCGACGGCCCGATGCCGACGGAGCTTCGGGACGGTCCGGAGGGTGTCGGCGAAAGGCTCAGGAAACGGGGGCACGAGTACGGCACGACGACAGGCCGCCCGCGGCGCTGCGGGTGGTTCGACGGGGTCGCGGCGGCGTACGCCCACCGGCTCAACCGCTTCGACGCGGCCTGCGTCACGCTCCTGGACGTGCTGGACGAGTCCGAGGAGATCCGCGTCTGCACGGGATACCGGCTCGACGGCCGGTCGGTACTCTCACTGCCCGCGTCGCCTGCGGCCGCCGCGCGGGTCGAAGCCGAGTTCGAGACCCTCCCCGGCTGGAGGAGCGACACCACCGGCACGCGGCGCTTCGAGGATCTTCCGGTCGAGGCGCAAGCCTACCTCGAGCGGCTGGGCCAGATGATCGGAGCGGAGGTCGGACTGGTGAGCGTCGGCCCCGACCGCAGCCAGAGCATCGTGAAGCCGGGCTCGTGGCTCGCCCGCATGATGGGGACGTAGGCGGCGCCCGTCCCCGGAGCAGGAGTTCCCGATGGGAGACGGAAGGCAGGCGCTCGACGACCTCGGGTCGCTCAAGATCGAGCGTCGGGACGACGGCCGGACGAGGCGAGGCCGCGCCGTGACCTGGGTCGTCATCGGGGCCTTCGCGGTGGTCCTCGTCGTGGCGGGTTGGTGGTGGGCGGCGAGCCGGGCCGCCGTTTCCGTCACGGTCGCCCCGGTCCGGGAACTCGCTCCGGGGGGCTCGCCCGCCGTCCTGAACGCCTCGGGGTACGTGACCGCTCGCCGTCGCGCCACCGTCTCCTCGAAGATCACGGGCAAGGTCAGGGAGGTCGCCGTCGAGGAAGGGATGGCGGTCAAGCGGGGACAGGTCCTCGCGAGGCTCGACGACGCCATGGCGCGCCGGACCCTCGCCCTCGACGAGTCCCAGGCGGTCTCCGCCGGGCGCGCGCTGGCCGAGACGGAGGCTGAGCTCCACCTCGCGGCCCTGAGCCTCGCGCGCCAGACCGATCTCGTCGCCAAGGGGGTCTCGAGCCAGGCGGATCTCGACTCGGCGCAAGCGGAGCACGACGCGCTCCAGGCTCGGCTCGCCCTCCTGCGGCAGCAGGAAACCGTGGCCGAGCGCCAGGTGGAGCTGCGGCGTCAGGAGCTGGACGACACCGTGATTCGCGCCCCGTTCGACGGCATCGCGGTGTCCAAGGACGCGCAGCCCGGCGAGATGGTCTCCCCGATCTCCGCCGGGGGCGGATTCACCCGGACGGGAATCTGCACCGTCGTCGACATGGCGTCGCTCGAGGTCGAAGTGGACGTCAACGAGAGCTACATCCACCGCGTCGAGCCGGCGCAGCGGGTCGAGGCGGTCCTCGACGCTTACCCGGACTGGCGGATCCCGGCCTCGGTGATCGCGGTGATCCCCACCGCCGATCGACAAAAGGCCACGGTGAAGGTCCGGATCGCCTTCGACCGGCTCGATCCGAGGATCCTCCCCGACATGGGGGTCAAGGTGGCGTTCCTGTCGAGCGGGGGCTCGGGGTCGGTCGGCGCGCGCCCGCGCCGTTTGATCCCCCGCGCCGCCCTGAGGCGCGACGGCGACAGGGACGTGGTGTTCGTCCTCGCGAACGGCCGTCTCGAGAGGCGGGCCGTCGAGCCCGGACCGGTCTCGGGGAGCGACGTGGAGATCGCCGCCGGCCTCGCCGCCGGAGAGCGCGTCGTGGTCGATGGACCGCCGAGTCTCGCCGACGGGATCCGAGCCGATGCGCGCTGACCCGGGGGAGAGGGACATGGCCGACGACGGTGCCCTGGTCCGCGTGAAGGACGTCCACAAGGAGTACCGCCGCGGAGGGGAGCGGATCGACGTCCTCCTGGGGGTCAACCTCGAGATCCCGAAGGGGGACTTCCTGGCGTTGATGGGCCCCTCCGGCTCCGGGAAGACGACGCTCCTCAACCTTCTCGGCGGGCTCGACGTCCCGTCGAGCGGCGCGATCGAGGTCAGGGGCGAGCGCATCGACCGGATGTCCCACGGCGACCTCGCGCGGTGGCGCGCGAGGCACGTCGGCTTCGTGTTCCAGCTCTACAACCTCCTCCCCGTCCTGACCGCCGAGCGGAACGTCGAGCTGCCGCTGCTGCTCACCGGCCTCTCGCGGTCGGAGCGCCGGCGCCACGTCGCGTCCGCGCTGGCCGTGGTCGGGCTCGTCGACCGCGCGAAGCACTACCCCCGCCAGCTCTCCGGGGGACAGGAGCAGCGAGTGGGGATCGCCCGGGCGATCGTGACCGACCCGACGTTCCTGCTCTGCGACGAGCCGACCGGCGACCTCGACCGGAAGGCGGGAGACGAGATCCTCGATCTCCTCGAGGCCCTGAACGCGCGTTTCGGCAAGACGATCGTGATGGTGACCCACGACCCTCACGCCGCCGCTCGCGCGCGCCGGAGGCTGATCCTCGACAAGGGCATGCTGAGCGGGGAGGGGATCGGATGAGGTTCCTTCCCCTCGTCTGGCGGAGCCTTCTGCGGAAGAAGACCCGAACGGTCTTCACCGTGCTGTCCATCCTCGTCGCGTTCGTCCTCTTCGGCTACCTCGGGGCGATCCGGCAGGCGTTCACCGGGGGCATCGAGCTGACCGGCGCCGACCGGCTCCTGACGCTCCACCGTGTGTCGCTGATCCAGCTCCTCCCGGTGAGCTACCGGACGAGGATCGAGTCGATCCCCGGCGTCAAGGCGGTCTCCTATTCGACCTGGTTCGGAGGGACCTACCAGGACCCGAAGAACTTCTTCCCGCAGTACGTCACGGATCCCGAGGCGCTCCTCGAGCTCTACCCCGAATACCGGCTGCCGGAGGACCAGAAGCGCGCGTGGCTCGCCGACCGGATGGGGGCGATCGCGGGACGGCAGATCGCCACGAAGTACGGCTGGAAGATCGGCGACAAGATCCCCATCCAGGCGACGATCTGGCGGAAGAAGGACGGGTCGATCGACTGGGTCTTCGACCTCGTCGGCATCTACGACGGCGCCGAGAAGGGGACCAACACGACCCAGTTCTTCTTCCGCTACGACTACTTCGACGAGTCCCGGATGTTCGGCCAGGGAATGGTCGGCTGGTTCATCGAGAGGATCGCCGAGCCCGCCCGTGCGGCGGAGATCGCGCGGCGCATCGACGACACGTTCCAGAACTCCGCGCACGAGACCAAGACCTCCACGGAGAAGGCGTTCGCCCAGGCGTTCGCGAACCAGGTCGGGGACATCGGCGCCATCCTGAGGTCGGTCCTCCTCGCCGTGTTCTTCACGATCCTCCTGGTCGCGGGGAACACGATGGCTCAGTCGGTGCGGGAGCGCGTGGGGGAGATCGCGGTGCTCAAGACCCTCGGGTACTCCGACGGCAAGGTCCTGGGCCTGGTGATGGCCGAGTCCCTCCTCCTGTCCGGCGTCGGCGGGCTCCTCGGCCTCGGGCTCGGCTGGGTCCTGATCCAGCGGGGCGACCCGACCGGCGGCCAGCTCCCGATCTTCTTCCTCCCCGTCCGGGACCTCGTCCGCGGCGTGGGGCTCGTCCTCGCGCTGGGCGTGGCCACCGGCGTGCCGCCCGCCGTCATGGCGCTCAGGCTCCGCATCGTGGACGCGCTCCGGAGGGTCTGAGCGTTGCTTCCGGCCCTTCTCGCGGCGATCCATCAGGCGGGTGCCGTGACCCTCTTGAACCTCCGCACGCTCCGCGAGAGGCGGGGAGCGTCGCTCGCGGCGATGGTCGGGGTCGCGGGCGTCGTGGCGACCTTCGTCGCGGTGCTCTCGATCGCCGAAGGGTTCCGCGCCGTGATGACCTCGACCGGCTCGCCGGACCGCGCCATCGTGCTGAGGGGCGGCTCGAACACCGAGATGTACAGCGTGCTCTCCCGCGACGAGGTGCGGATCATCGCCGGCGAGCCGGGGATCGCGCGCGGGCCCGGCGGCCCCCTGGCGTCCGCGGAGCTGTTCGTGGTGGTGGACCTCCCGAAGCGGTCCACCGGGACGGTGGCCAACGTCCCCCTCCGCGGCGTGCAGCCGGCGGCGTTCGCCGTCCGGAACGAGGTGCGCCTCGTCGAGGGGCGCGGCTTCGAGCCGGGGAAGAACGAGATCGTCGTCGGGAGAGCCGCCGCGAAGCAGTTCTCGGGGCTCTCCCTGGGCTCGCGGCTCCGCTGGGGGGAAAATGCCTGGACCGTGGTCGGGATCTTCGACGCGGGGGGGCGGGTGGCGGACTCCGAGCTGTGGTGCGACATCGCGGTCCTGCAGCCGGCGTACCGCCGCGGCGACAGCTTCGAGTCGGTCTACGTGAGGCTCGAATCGCCCGCGGCCTTCACCGCGTTCAAGGACGCCCTGAGCACGGACCCACGCCTCGACGTCCAGGTCCAGCGAGAGTCGGAGTTCTTCGAGGAGCAATCCACCCGTCTGACCGCGATCGTGCAGGGGCTCGGCTCGCTGGTCGCCGGCCTCATGGGGATCGGCGCCGTGTTCGGGGGGCTCAACACCATGTACTCCGCGGTGGCCGCCCGGACCCGCGAGATCGCGACGCTCCGGGCGCTCGGCTTCGGCGGGGGCGCGGTGGTGGCGTCGGTGCTGGTGGAGTCGATGATCCTCGCGCTGGCCGGCGGGATCCTGGGCGGCGCCGCGTCGTACGCCGCGTTCAACGGGTACGAGACCTCGACGATCAACTGGCAGAGCTTCAGCCAGGTGGCGTTCGCGTTCGCGATCACGCCGCGGCTGATGGCGCGGGGGATCGTCTACGCGCTCGTGATGGGGCTCGTCGGCGGGCTCCCGCCGGCGATCCGCGCCGCGAGGATCCCGGTCGCGCGCGCCCTCAGGGAGCTTTGACCCGTGCGGCCCGGGAGCGGCGTAAGACCGGCGGCCGCGCACCTCGTCTACCTCGCCGGGGCCTACCTCGCCGGGCTCGCGATCTTCACCGTCCACCGCCTGGTCCTCTTCCACGCGGTCCGCGACCGGGCGCGGGACATCCCCACCGGCGTCCTCCTCAGGGCCTTCTGGATGGGGGCGAGGTTCGACACGGTGGTGTCCTGCTATCTCCTGTTCCTCCCCCTCGTCGTGCTGACGCTCGCCGCCGCCCTCGGGCTCCGCTCCCGGTCGTGGGGACGGCATGCCGGGACGCTCCTGGGGCTGGGCTACGGGATGGCGTTCTTCGCGGGGGCCGCCGACATCCCGTTCTTCGAGTACTTCTTCTCGCGCCTCACCGTGGCGTCCCTCACCTGGACCGAGACGCCGGGGTTCATGCTCAAGACGGTCCTCGAGACGCGGGGGTATTACCCTTACATCGCCCTGTTCGCGGTCTCCTGGATCGCCTTCGGCTGGGCCGTCGTCGGGCTCAGGCGGCGGGTGCTGGAGCGGGAGGCGCCGGCCTTCTCGATGCGGCGGGCCGCCGGGGTGCTGGCGCTCTCGCTCGTCGCGGCGGCTCTCCTCTTCGTCGGAGCGAGGGGAAGGACGACGCGGAAGTCCCCGATAAGGACCGGCACCGCCTTCTTCTCCACGTACGCTCTCGCGAACCAGCTCGGACTCAACGCGACGTTCACCTTCTGGAACAGCGCGATCGAGGCGAGGGAGCAGACCCTGAGCCGCCTCAAGCTGATGGACCCCCGGCGGGCCGTGGACGGCGCGCGGCGCTATCTCGGGCTCGCGGGGCCCGAGGCGTTCGACTCGCCCATCGCCCGGCGCGTCGCGCCGCGGGAGGAGCGGCGGCCCCTGAACGTCGTGATCGTGATCATGGAGAGCATGTCGGCCGAGCGCCTCTCCCGGAACGGGGGAGGGGGCTTGACCCCGCGCCTCGACGACCTCGCCTCCCGCGGGTGGAGCTTCGACCACGTCTACACCGCCGGGATCCACACGTTCAACGGGGTGTACGGGACCCTGTTCTCGCTTCCGTCGCTCCTCTCGGAGCACCCGATGAAGGGGGCGCACTGCCTGAAGCCGTTCACCGGCATCGGCCGCGTGCTGCGGGAGCAGGGGTACGAGACCGGCTTCTTCTGCACCCACGACGAGCAGTTCGACAACATGGGCGGGTTCCTGAGCAACAACGGGTACGGCACCATCGTCAGCCTCAAGGACTACCCGCGGGAGCGGGTGAAGAGCACCCTCGGCGTGCCCGACCACTACATGTTCGAGTTCGCGATGCCGACCCTCGATCGCTGGGGCCGGAGCGGCCGCCCGTTCCTCGCCGCGTTCCTGACCGCGAGCGACCACACCCCGTACGTCCTCCCCCAGGACATCCCGTTCCGGCCGAGGAGCGGCGACCTCTCCCACCAGATGGTCGAGTACGCGGACTGGGCGATCGGCCACCTCGTCGACCTGGCGTCGAAGGAGCCGTGGTTCGCGAACACGGTGTTCGCGTTCGTCGCCGACCACGGCGCGATCATCGATCCGGTCTACGACATGCCGCTCTCGTTCCACCACACGCCGATGATCCTGTACGCCCCCGGCATCCTCGGCGCGCCGCGGGTCCTCGACGGGCTCGGCGAGCAGATCGACCTCGGGCCGACGCTCCTCGGGCTGCTCGGCGTCCGCTACGTGAACAACACGATGGGGGTCGATCTGCTGCACGAGCGGCGCCCCGCGACCTACTTCACCGCGGACGACCGGATCGGCTGCCTCGACGCCGACTGGTTCTGGGTGTGGCGCCGGAAGGGGAGGGAGACGCTGTACCGCTACCGCGAGCGGGACACCACCGACCACCTGAGGGAGCGCCCCGACGTCGCGGCCCGCCTCAAGGACTACGCGGTCTCCATGCTCCAGGCGACCCAGTGGCTCGTGGACGAGACGAAGGCCGGTCCGCAGGAGCCGGTCGCCCGGTGACCGTTCGGGCCACCGAGCATCGAGGCGGGGCGAGCGTGCGGATCGACGAGATCAGGGCCCATCGGTCGCTCCGGCGTGGGATCGCGCTCGGCACGGCCCTTTGCTGCACGCTGGTCGCCGTGCTCGCTCCCGCCACGGGCCCCCACCTCCGTTCGGCGCTCCGCCTGCACGACTTCCTGCACGTTCCGGGCTTCGGCCTCGTCGCCGGGGCGCTGCTGTTCGGATTCCCGGGGCCGGCACGAGCGCGCCGCCTCGACCGGCTCGGGCGCCTCTTCGTGGTGTTCGTGGCCGTCGTGGTGGACGGCGCCGCGGTGGAGCTCCTGCAGGCGGCTCTCGGCGGCGCCGCCGATCCCTGGGACGTCGTCCGGGACGGCGTCGGTGCCGCGGCCGTCGTGCTGGCCGCGGCGTCCTCCGGGCGCGGGAGTGGAGCCCCCCTCCGTTGGGGCCTGAGGGCGGCTGCTCTGGGCGGGGTTCTGGCGGCGTTCGCGCCGTCCGCCCGTGCGATCGCCGACGAGGTGAGGGCCGGACGCCAATTCCCCGTGCTCGCGGACTTCCGCAGCTCGGCTCAGCTCGACCGCTTCGGCTGGTCGGCGTGGTCGACGGGCGTCTTCGAGCGAAAGGGAGGTGCGGGAACGGACGGCGCGCTGCGTCTCCACCTGCGGCCCGGAGCGTATCCGGGCCTCTGGCTCGAGTTCTTCCCGCGCGACTGGCGGGGGCGATCGGAGTTCTCGTTCGACTGCACGAACCCCTCCTCGACCCCGCTCCGCGTGACGGTTCGTATCGACGACCTCAGCCACGACGAGGACTACGCCGACCGATTCAACGGGAAGTTCCTGCTCGCTCCCGGGCGCAACCACGTGCGGATCCCGCTGGCCGATGTCGAAACCGCACCGCGGGGGCGCAAGCTCCTCCTCGCGGAAATCCGGCATGTGGGCGTCTTCGCGGTGGATCTCGCGGAGCCGCGGGATCTGGTCTTTCACGAATTCCGGCTGTCGCCCTGACCGGAATCCTCCCGGCCGCCGGAGCGCGCCCGTCGACCCACCCGCCCTCTGCGTCCTCCGGTGGGACGAACGGGACGGAAGGACCGGGGGAGCTTCGGGCTCGCTCGAGGCGAGGCATGATCATACAATCGGGACCGGAATCGAGGGGTTATGAGTCCCTACTACCGCGTCATCTCCGCCGTGCTGCTTGTCCTCCTGATCGCGACCCTCGTCGGCCTGGTGATCACGAGCCGGCCGATCGGCGAGCCCCGGTCCGGGCCTTCGTACCGAAATGCACCGTTCTATCGCCTGGCCAAGGTGACCCAGGATCAGTTCGACACGGCTCGAGCGGTGGCCGCGCACGCCGTGACCCGCGAGGAGCAGTGGATGGCGCGCGAGGTGTTGCGCATCGCCGACATCGAGGTCGACCTCGCGTTCGCCACCGCGCTTCAAGAGGCGACGGACCATCCCACGCCGCTCTCGCCCGAAGCCCAGGAGATCTCCGACCGGTTGAAGAAAGCGCAAGCGCAGCTGGACTTCGATCAGGCGGAGATCGAGCGCCTCAAGAAAGGGCTGGCCGGTGCCAAGGAGAGCGCGAAGGACGCCTTGCAGCAACAGCTGCAGTCGATCCAGGCGCAGGCCGATCTGGATCAGGACGAGCTGGACGACGCCCACCAGGACCTGATTCGCGCCGGGGGCGATCCCCAGGGCATCATCCAGCGCATGAAGCAGCGGTACGAGGCCCGGGAGCAGGCGAATGGCGGGCTTCAGAACCTCGTACCTTCCGGCACGCAGAATTCCGTGGAGGAGACGCCGTCACGGAACATCGTCGCGCTCGCGAGGACGTGGTATTCGTTGCGCGAGAAGATCGTGCAATTGCAGCAGGCCGAGCAGGGCGTCCGCGCCCAGGCCGCCGATTTGGCGAATCGCCGCGAGAAGTTGAATCAGAAAGAAGGCAAGCAGACAGCGCGGGAACCCACACCCCCCGCCGGGGGACCCCATGCCGCGCAAGCCGCCGGCGCGACGGCGCCGGCTCCTTCGAAACCAGGGGCGGCGAGAATGTCCTCGCTCAAGAGGCGCGCGGCCGATCGGAAGAACTTGGAGGTCCTCGACAAGAGGATCGAGGACGAGACACAGCTAGCGGATACGTACAAGAGATGGTCCACGTTCGTCCAGGAGCGAGAGCGGCAATGCGTGCACCGGCTCCTCTACTGTTTGCTGTGGATTCTGATCATCGCCTTGTCGACGACGGTCATCGACATCTGGGTGAGCCGTTCGTTCGCGAAGCTGGTGGCGGATCGCAAGCAGGTGCACACGTTGCACTCCGTGGCGGGCTTCGCGATCCGGGGCGGCGGCGTGATTCTGATCCTGCTGGTGATCTTCGGCCCGCCCACTCAATTCGCCGCGGTGCTGGCGCTGGCCGGAGCGGGGCTGACGGTGGCGATGAAGGATTTCATCGTGGCGTTCATCGGATGGTTCGTATTGATGGGCCGCAATGGGATCCGGGCGGGAGACTGGGTGGAGATCAACGGAGTCTCCGGAGAGGTCCTGGAGATCGGACCCATGCGCACCATCTTGCTGGAGACGGGGGACTGGTCCGATGCCGGCCATCCGACGGGGAGAAAAGTCGCGTTCATGAACGGATTCGCGGTGGAAGGAAACTACTTCAACTTCTCGACCTCCGGCCAGTGGATGTGGGACGAGATCCAGGTGGCCGTGCCGGCGGACTCCGATCCGTTCGCGATGGCCGAGGCGGTGAAGCGGATGGTGGCGGCGGAAACGCAGAAGAACGCGCAGCTCGCCACCGACGAATGGCGAAAGGTGGCGCCGGGGGCCGCGCCCCAGGCCTTCCGTGGCGAACCCGTGATGAGCGTGCGGCCGACCGGTTCCGGAGCCACCCTGGTGGTCCGCTATATCACGCGGGCGAACGAGCGGCACGAAGTGCGCTCGCGAGTCTACCGGGCGATGATCGACTTGCAGCGGCGGAAGGACGCGCCTCAACCGGAACCGTGAAGCGCTGCGCGGGAAGTGTTATCCTTGCCGCGATTTCCCACGAACGGGCCGTTAGCTCAGTCGGTAGAGCATCAGCCTTTTAAGCTGAGGGTCGCTGGTTCGAGTCCAGCACGGCTCATTACCCGGTCCTTCAGAGCCTCAGGACTTGCCGGTCTTGCGGACTCGAGGGCCGACCGGTCTTCCGCTGAGGACCTCAACCGCGACGAAGACGTGGACCTCGCCGCCGTTAGCCGTGCCCTGCACGACCCTCTTCACGCCACGCATCCACTTCGTGGACGCACCCTCTCGGCTTTCACGCCGTCGGCAGACGCGGCTTCTTGGGTCTGGGACTGGAGACCGCCATATCGAGAAACGTCTTTTGCATGACATACCTCAGTTCGATGTCGTGCAAAATAGTCGTCGCGACTTGAATCACGTCGCCGAGGTCTTCCATACCCCGCCGCAGGGTGTTGTAGAGGACGATCCGCTCCTTTGCCGAGACGTCGCCGATACGAATCGCCGCCGCCTCGCGCAGGGCCCTCTGCATCCGGGTGCTGAAATCCCGTATCAGGTCCCGAATATGTTCCAAGAAGTCGTCATGCGACCCGCCGGGAAGTTCCCGCAGTGCAAGCTCGAGCGCGATCCGATCGGTCTTCGTCCGTCTGCTCATCGCTCCCCCTGTCGCCCGCCACGGCTCTCGCAGCGGAATGTAACCCTCTCATTCGTGAGCGTCGGGCCGAGATCGAGACTCGACCACGCTCGCGCTGGGTAGGTTGCCTCGATCCCGGCGTGCCGGCCGAGGATCCGCCGAAGGTCTTCTGAATGGCTGTCGCTCATCGCGACTAGATTAGTACCGCTATGAAGGGTCAGCGCACATGCAGGCTTGGGGCCGCGACGGGAACCCCAGCGGGGCCGATTGGGGTGGGGAATCTTGGGCGGCTGGCGTTACCGCGACTGGGCTCTCCCGAATGGCGAGGGCAGCAAGTCGCTCAGGACCTTCTCCAGCGCGGCGCGAAAGGCCCGTTGCTTGGCGGGGGGCTGGCCCTTCTTCGCACGGATGACGGGGTCGATGTGCTCGGCGACCTCCAGGACGCCGCCGAGCTCGCGCGCCATGCGACCGATCAGGTCCCGCAGGCGACCCTCGTACAGGGCCCGCTTTCCGCCGGCGATTCGGCTCGCGGCGTCGAAGAGCTGTTCGTCGGCGTCCGCCCATATCTTCAATAGCAGGACGTGGAAGTTGCCGGCGACAGGCCGGCCGGCCAGGGGATGCGTCGTCCGGGTCTCGATTCCCGTGACGCGGGGATGCTCATTCGTCAGCCGGGCCCGTTCTGCGCGCCACGCGGCCAGGGTCCTCGGGTTCCGGCGGTACGGGATCTCGACCGTCCCTATCGCGACGTAGCTTCCGTCAGGCGCCGTCTCGTTGTGCGCTTCGATCAGGGACGCGGGCATTCCGATCAGGGACGGTCGGTCGCGGCGAAGCAGATCCAGCGCCGACGGGTTGACGTAGGCGACCCGGCCATCGATGGTCAACGCCATGGCCCGACCGCTCTCGAACATTCGCCTCGCCGCCGCGATGATCTGGCGCCGCCACTCTTTCAGGTCCGGCTGCAACCGGGCCAGGGTTTCCCCTTCGGCTCGCTCCTGCGCGTCCTGCTCGGCGAAGCCGTCCTCGACGTGGCGCGCGGCGCGCACGTTGTAGTCGGCAATGGCGGCGAGCTTTGCCGCGTGGGCCCGGCGCTTCATCATGATTCCCACCGCCACCGCCGCAGCCCGCGTGACGCGGACGCCTGGTGCCGCGCCGCGTGGATCAGCGCGAGGGCGACCGCTCGCTGCCACGCCGCGAGCAGCTCCCCGTTCGGCGCCACGTCCCCGGCCTCGAGCCTCCGGAAGACGTCCAGGTCGAGGCCGAGCTTCGCGGCCATGCGCTCCTCCGTCCATTTGGCCGCGATGCGCATCGCCTTCAGGTCTCGCCTCAGCTGCTTGCCCGAGCCTTCCCCTTCCGCGGGGACGTCGCGCGCCATGACTCGACCGCCGCGCTTTCCTTGGGGTCGATTCCCTGGGGCCAGCTTCGGTCGCGTCATGGCGAATCCTCGCGTCGGGTCCGGTCGGTGGTGAGAGCGACCAGCCGGCCGTTTGTTCCTGCATCCTTCCCTTCCTCGCCCCGCGTGCCTCGGCGAGCGCGACCGCGCGAGGCCGCGTGTTAGGATCCTGCGGGCGGTATGCTCATGCGCTCACGAATTCTCGCAGCAAGGGACGGCGCGGCCGCCGTGCTGGCGCTGATCGCGATCCCGCTCCTCGCCTCCGGCGGTCCCGTCCGTGCGGCCGAGGTGTCGCCGTGCGCGAAGTACGTGCTGAACGGCGTTGCGCCCGGGATGCGCCCGAGCGAGGTCCGGAGGAAGCTGGGCCGGCGCGGGGAGCTGGTCGAGGTGGCCCCAGGGCCCTTCGGGCCGGCGACCCGGGTGACGTACCCCAGGAGCGCCGACGGCACGTTCGTCGTGCAGTACGAGAAGGACGTCGGGGCGACGCCCGACGCGAAGGTCGCGGGCGTCCTCGTTCACGGCGGCGATTGGACCGTGGATCCGGCGAACTTCGCGCGCACCTTGCTCTACTCCTTCGGCGAGCCCAACTCCGGCCGGGACTTCTTCGACGGCGGACTCCGCTCGGGAGCCGCGGTCTGGACGGACGCGGCCTGCGACGTAGAGGTCACCGCGTTTCGCCAGAGGACCGAGTGGTGGGAGGGGGGCGTGGGCGAGCTGACCGTGGAGATACGGTCGCGGACGTACGCTCTGGCCCTCGAGTCGCGGAAACGGCCACCCGGGGCGCCGTCTTCGCCCGCAGCGGCCGACGGGGGGAAGGCAGCGGCGTCCGCGCCATCCTCCACCGCAGCTCCCGACACCCTCGTGCTGCAATTCACGGGCGAGAGCGAGAGAGCCCCCGCGCCGCCGGCGGATAGCGCCGCGACGGACGTGCCCACAACGCCTCCGGCCCGGATCCCCGGCGCATGCCCGCCGCCGAAATACCCCGAGGCGCAGCGGAGCCTGAGGCTGGGCGGGCGGGTTTTCGTCCGCGCCGTCGTGCGCACCGACGGCTCCGTCGCCGACGTCACGGTGCTGGACACGAGCCGGCCGCACGTCGGATTCGAGGACGCGGCGATCGAGGCGGTGCGGCAGTGGCACTTCGTTCCCGGCACTCGGGCCGGCGCGCCGGTCGAGGCGGCCACCGAGTTCTGGATCGATTTCCGCTGACCGATTCCTCCGCCCCGACGGTTGCCCGGGGCGGAGGATTCCGCTAGACTTCCGCGGCGCTTCGCGCTCGAGTCCCCATCGTCTAGTCTGGCCTAGGACACCACCCTTTCAAGGTGGCGACACGGGTTCGAATCCCGTTGGGGACACCATCGCTCACACGTAGTGGAAGGTGAGATCGATCTCGGTTCCGGGACCGAGCGAGGCGGTCACGGGGCACCCACGCGCGGCGGTCTCCATGATCGCGCGGGCGCCGGGATCGAGACGGGCGGGAAGCTCGATCCTCGCGGTCAGCTTTCCGACGTGGCGGCGGGGGACCGAGGACATCTCCTTCCATACCTCGGCGCGCGCGCCGCGGATGTCGATGCCCCGCTTCTGCGCGGCGATCCCCATGGTGGTGAGGAGGCACGTCGAGAGGGAGGCGGCGACCAGGTCCGTCGGGGAGAACCGCTCGCCCTTCCCCTGATTGTCCACGGGGGCGTCGGTCGAGATCCGGTCGTGGGAGGGGCCGTGCTCCACGGTGCAGTGGAGGTCGCCCTCGTAGACGGCTTCGATCTTCACGGCCATCGAGGTCTCCTGCCTCAGCGCGCGGGCGCCGCGGTTCGAAAGGACTCGCACCGGCCGAGCTGCGCGGACCACCCCGGATGCTCCTTGAGGTTTCTCCCGATGAACGCCTTCTGGGCGGACGCGCATCCCATACGATACAGGTAGAACTCGGTGCCGCGCGACCGGCGGCGCCCAGGGCCAGGCCCTCCATGAACGCGGCGAGCACCAGGGCGGTCGCCGTCGCGGCGCTTCCGAAAATCCACGTCGCCTGCCTCAGGAACACCGCCTCCAGGACGAACGCCGCGGCTCCGGAGAGGAAGTAGAGGACGTAGAGGGCCATGGATCGGCGATCATAGGCCGCGCGCCGGGGGTGACCGCCGGGACGGCTTTGTGAGAGACTGAGGGCCGATGACGACGACCCCTCGCGCCTCGGAACGCCACGGCGAGCGGCAGCGGCGGCCGTGCTGACCCGCCTCATCCGGCGCGTCGAGGCGCTCGGCCGGAGCCGGGTCCTCCTGGTCGGCGACCTGATGCTCGACCGCTACGTGTACGGCAACGCGGAGCGGCTGTCTCCCGAGGCCCCGGTCCCGATCCTCCACTTTGAGAGAGAGGAGCTCAGGCCGGGGGGCGCGGGCGGGGTCGCGGCCGACCTCGCGGCTCTCGGCGCCGAGGTCAAGGTCGTGAGCCTCGTGGGAGCGGACGACGACGGGCGAAGGCTCCGCGGCCTTCTCGAGGATCTCGGGGCGGACACGGGGAGCGTGCTCGAGGCGCCGGGACGACCGACGGTCTGCAAGACCCGCCTCGTGGGGCTCGCGCGGCACCGGCACGCACAGCAGATGATCCGGCTCGACTTCGAGGACGCCACTTCCGTCGATCCCGCGCTCGCTCGCGCGCTCCTGGACCACGTCGAGCGGGCGCTCCCCGGGGTCGCCGCGGTCTGCATCGAGGACTACGACAAGGGGCTGCTCACGCCGGACGTCTGCCGGCGCGTGATCGAGGCGGCCCGCTCGCGAGGCGTGCCGGTGTTGGTGGACCCGGCCGCCGCCGGCGACTACGGGAAGTACGGGGGGGCGACCGCCCTCAAGCTCAACCGGGCCGAGGCGGAGAAGGCGAGCGGGATCCCGATCGCGTCGCCGGACGGGGCCCGCCCGGCGGCGGATCGGCTCCTCGAACGGCTCGGCCTCGAGGCCGTGATCGTGACCCTGGACCGGGACGGCGCGTACCTCGCGACGCGCTCGGGAGAGCGGCGGTGGCTCGAGACCCGACCGCGGCGGGTCTACGACGTGACCGGAGCGGGGGACATGGTCCTGGCCATGATCACCGTCGCGCGCACCGCAGGGGCGAGCTGGGAGGAGGCGGTGGCCCTCGGGAACGTCGCCGGCGGGCTCGAGGTGGAGCGATTCGGATCGGTCCCCGTCACGCCGGACGAGATCCTGCGCGAGCTCCTGAGCGAGGCCGGCGGCCGGTCGGGAAAGCAGCGGACGAGGGAGCAGCTCGTCGCCGAGCTGCTCCGCCACCGGGCCACCGGGAAGCGGATCGTCTTCACGAACGGCTGCTTCGACCTGATCCACCTCGGCCACGTGAAGTACTTCCAGTTCGCGAAGCAGCAGGGGGACGTGCTGGCGGTCGCCGTGAACTCCGACGTCGGGACTCGACGGCTCAAGGGACCGTCGAGACCGATCATCGAGGAGCGGGACCGGCTCGCCCTCCTGGAGGAGTTGGAGAGCATCGACTACCTTACGCTCTTCGACGAGGACACCCCGATCGAATTGATCGCCGCGATCCGCCCCGACGTGCTCGTCAAGGGGGCCGACTACCGCAAGGACCAGGTCGTGGGATCGGATCTCGTCGAGTCGTACGGCGGGCGGGTGGCCCTCTGTCCGCTGGTCGAGGGACGGAGCACGTCCGCGGTGATCCGGCGGATCCTCGATCTCAACGAGGAGCGCGGGCGCGGATGAGCTCCGCCGGCGCCGCCGTTCCCGGGCCGGCGTTCGAGGCTCCCCGCCGCTAGGCCGCGGAGCGGTTCTCGGGCTTCTCGAGGACGTGGCCTCCCCTGCGGTCGGAGCCGAGGAGCAGGAGGGCGAACACGAACCCCGCGGCGCCGAGCGCGGCGAACATCATCATGCTCGCGGCGTAGTCGTGGGTCATCACGCGGAGCTTGCCGTTGAGCCACGGGAAGGTCATGAGCCCGATGTTCTGGACCATGGTCATCAGGCCGAAGGCGGTCCCCACCCGCTGCTTCTCGACGATCAGGGGCACGGAGGGCCACATCGCCGCGGGCACCAGCACGAACGACGCCCCGAGCAGAACCATCGGGATCGCCGGCGGCAGCGCGGTGAACGCCAGCAGGAGGTAGCAGGGGATCATCAAGAGCGACCCGAACACCATCAGGCTCGCCCGCCGCCCGATCCGGTCCACGAGCCCTCCCGCGAACGGGGCGAACACCATGGACGCGAAGATGATGATCGACGAGGTCCCCGGGGCGGTGGAGAACATGTGCGCGAAGCTGGAGAAGACGCCGGCCAGGAACCCGCCGGTGGAGCCGGCGGTCATCGGCAGGCCGAATCTCTCGTGGAAGAAGTCGGTGGACAGCGCGGTGAACGGGAAGATCGCCGAGTAGAACGTCACGCACATCAGCGTCACGTACCAGTACGACGAGTGGAATCTCGTCGCGTCCTTGAACACGATCTTGTCCCCGGCGGACCCCTCCTCGAGCCCGAGCGACCGCTCCCCCTTGAGATCCATCGCGACGTAGACGAGGTTCGCCAGGAGGCTCACCGCGCAGAACCCCACCGCGGCCCACAGCGCGCCGTGATAGCCGGTCCTCTCGGCGATGAGCGCCTCGGTGTTGAACGTGAACAGCGTCCCGAGACGGCTGATGGTCAGCGCGACCCCGAACGAGAGGGCCAGCTCCTTCCCCTTGAACCAGCGGGAGAGGATCGCGCTCTGCGCGACGACCAGGGACTCCGAGCCCCAGCCGAACAGGAATCGCCCCAGGTACGCCACCGTGACGGTCGGGGCGAACGCCACGATCGCCGCGCCGGCGGTGACGAGGCCGGAGAACAGCAGGCTCGCCTTCCGGGTCCCGATCCGGTCGACCAGGAGGCCCCCGAAGAACAGCGTGAGGATCGCGGCGAGGCTGTAGATCGAGTAGAGCTTCCCGATGGACGCCTGGTCCACCCCCCAGGCCTTCATGAGCTGGTCGGGGATCGCTCCGACGCTGTCGTACGCGAAGTAGCTCCCGTAGGTGAGGAGGCTCACGAAGAGCAGCACGGAGAATCGGAAGGGGCGCCGGGACGGGTGGAACCAGCCGGCCCCGATCGAAGGCGCGTCGGCCATGGGTGCTCTCCTTGCGCCCGGTCGAGACCGGCGCGCGCGACGGCAGATTCTACACCTCAGGGAACGGGGATCTCCGCCTCCTCGAGGAAACGGTCGAGCACGCGCAGGACCGCGGGCTTCCCCGAGACCGCCGCGCGCTGCCGGCGCAGCTCCTCGAGGAGCGGCTCGAGGTCCTCCCGGCCGGCGCGCTTCCTTGCGCGGTACTCGATGGCGGGGGCCACCGCCCGGGCGATCGCGAGCCGCCGCTCCATCAGGTCGACGACGGACTCGCGGAACGGTTCGTCCTCGAGGCCCGCGAGTGCTTCGATCCGGGCCGGGTAACGGGCCACGGTCCAGCTCCACTCCGCCGCCAGCGCCGGGTCGTCGAGGGTCGCGGCCGCTTCCTCGGGGTCGACGGGGTCCCAGGGGCGGAACCGCGCGCCGGCGTCCCAGCCGCGCCACTCGAGGGTCTGGACCCTGAGCGCCTCCGCGGCGTCGCGATCGGGGCCGGCGAGCCGCGCGATCGCCTTGCGCCAGGCGGCATCCGCCTCGTATCCCGCCGGGTCGGCGAGCCAGTCGGCGACGGTCAGCATCGACAGGCGCGACGCTCCCGGGCCGTACAACGGGCACGCCATGTAAATGGCGATGTCGCTCGCGAGACCGGGATCCCGATCGCGAAGCGGGCCGAGGTAGGCGGCGATCGCGTCCTCGCCCCCCTCGATCGGGGCGAAGTTGTCGTAGAGGAGGATCTCGCGACCTCCGAGACGCGCTCGCGTGGACCGGATGCCGTCGGCGGGGATCGCGGGAGAGATGGGCGCGCTGCCCGTCCAGACGATTCCCACGTCGGGAGGGAGCGACGGGAGCCCCGCGAGGAACGTCGCCGCGTAGGGGCCCCGGCCGTCGGCGAGGTGGGCGTCGCAGTAGGCGCTCGCGCACAGCCACAGCCGGTCGCCGCGGCGCAGGTGGCGCGCGATCCGGCGAGCGAGGTCCAGGTGCGCGGGCGCCGCGCTCCGGCCGTAGCGGAGGATGTCTCGGAGGTCGCGGAGCTCGACCGGCAGGTCGTCGAAGGAGAGGACGAAATCGCGGACCCCCGCGCGGCGCAGGAGCGCGAAGAACCTGCGGATTCTCCGTTCTCCGTCGCGGGTGCCGAACACGAACCGGCCGCCGGCATCCGACGACGGGTTGACGGACACCAGCATCCGCACCCCGCGCTCCCGGCACCACGTCGCCAAGTCGAGGAACGCCGGATCGAGGAAGGGCCCGCGGCGCGCGGAGACCGGGTCCCACCGGCCGGCTTCGTGCGAGTAGATCCAGATCGAGTTGAATCCGAGCCCGACGAAGAACTCCGTCTGCTCCCGGATCGCGCGGTCCGAGGGCGGGCCCCAGAGCTTGAACGCGCGCCACGGGAAGGGCGAGGTGGAGAGCGGGAGAACCGGGGGAAGCGGCGGGCCGGCCGACGCTCCGAGCGCGACGAGAAAGACGGCGGCGGCGAGCGCGCGGCGCATCGTGGGACCGGACCTACGGACGAGGCCGACGCGAGGTCAGAAGGGGAGCTCCTCCCAGAGGACGTCGATCCGCTTCGAGACCTTGTGGAACGTCCATACGGGCGGGGGGACGCTGGGGTACCGCCTCACCTCCGTGCCTCGTCGAACCTGGCGCTCCGCCCGGTCGAACCTGAAGACCATGCTGCGCCCCCAGCCGGAGCGATAGATCGAGAACGCCGCGTCGTCCGTTCGTCCCGAGTCGGAGAACTGCACGTCCCAGTGCCAGCTCCCCTCGATCCGCCGGGCGTCTCGACTCTTGTAGGTCACCTCGAACGTCGCGGGCTGGCCGGAGATGTAGTACTTGGCGTTGGTGTCCCAGTCGGTCTCGAACGTCTCCGGCGCCTGGAGCGACTGGTACCGCAGCTTCATCTCCGGCTTCCCGTCCCGGGTCCTGAGCCAGGCCCCGATCTTGAAATCCCGGCAGGAGTAGACGTAGGTTCCGTCCCAGATCCCCGCCCCCGTGTCCTCCGGGATGTAGACGTCGGGCTTCGTGTCCGGGACGGTCATCTGCGCGACCGCGGTCGTGGCCGACCACGGCGCGGCGAAGGCCATCAGGAAAGGCAGCACGGCAGCCGCCCTCAGCGAGGCTCGGGAACGCATCGGGGTTGACCTCCAAGCCGGGTACTATACGCCCGCCCTCCTTCGCCGGCCACGCCGGGGAGCTTCGAGCGCGCCGCGCAGACGGGATCGTGGTGAGCCGGCGAGGCCGCCTCGTGCTTCCGCGATCCCGAGCAGCCGCAGGGCGAGCACGCGGTGCGCCTCGGCGGCTTCGGGGCACGCGCCACGGAGAGCCACGAGCTGCGAGATGAGCGTCGCGACGTCGCCCCTCGCGACGGGCCCGGTCAGGGCGCCCTCGATCCCTCCTGCCGCGAGTTGATCCAAGGTGCCTCGCGCGATGGGCAGCAGCGCCTTGAGCGCCTCGGGCTCCCTGAGGCCGACCGCGCCGAGCGTCTCCACGGCGAGCGAGACGAGAGCGACGAGATCGTTCGACGCCAACGACGCCGCCGCGTGCCATGCGGCCCGGCCCTTCGGACCGAGGGGCCGCGCGAACCGGACGGGCACGAGGCCGAGGTCGAGCGCGAGCCGGCGCGCGATCCTGGCGGCCCGGGGGTCCCCCTCGATCCGCGCCCGGCTGCCGGGGAGCGCCGCTCCCGCCGCTCGAGAGCGGCCGAGCACCTGCATCGGGTGCATCACCCCGACCGCGGCGCCCAGCCGGGAGAGGGGAGTCAAGGGTGAGGGGCCCAGCGCCCCCGCGTGGTGCAGGACGGTCCGGAGCCGCCATCCCGATGGCATCCGACGAGCCAGTCGTCTCGCGAGGGGCGCGATCTCCCGGTCGGGGACCGCGAGCAGGACGAGCGCGGCCCGCTCGACGGCGGCCTCGGGAGAGGCGGCGACGCGCGCGCCCCTGATTCCCCGCACGAGCTTCCGGGCGGACCCCGGGGTGCGGGACGCGATCCCCGCCAAGGGGTACCCCGCGGCCATGAGCGCGGGGAGGAACGCCCGGGCGAGCCGGCCCGCGCCGAGGATCGCCACCGCCGGTCGGCGCCCGCGGCTCACGAGTTCCTCCTCAGGGTCGCGAGAAGGGATTCCAGCTCGGCGGGCATCGGCGCCTCGAGGGCGAGCGGCTCCCCGGTCGTCGGGTGCCTGAGCGCGATCCGTGCCGCGTGGAGCGCGAGCCTCCGGAACCGCTGGATCGCCGCGTGCTTCACGGGATCGCGGAGGTTCCGCCACGGCTGCCCCCCGTAGCGGGTGTCCCCGACCACCGGGTGCTTGAGCGAGTCGAAGTGCACGCGAATCTGATGGGTCCGCCCCGTGATCAGATCCACCTCGAGGAGCGCGAACCCCGGCAGCGCCTCGATCGTGCGGTAGGACGTGACGGCGCGTCGGCTCCTGCTCGCGCTCACCGACATCCGCGTGCGGTCGGAACGGCTCCGTCCGATCCCGCGATCGATGGTCCCGCTCCGGGGGTCCGGGTGGCCCCAGACCAGCGCGACGTAGGTCTTCCTGATCTCCCGCCGGGCGAACGCGGCGGACAGCGCGCGGTGCGCGGCATCGGTCTTCGCCACCAGGACGAGCCCCGACGTCTCGCGGTCGAGTCGATGGACGATCCCGGGCCGTAACGCGCCGCCCGCCGGGGCGAGGGGCGTGCCGCGGCCGAGGAGTGCGTTGACGAGCGTCCCGGACGCGCGGCCGTGCCCCGGATGCACGACGAGGCCGGCGGGCTTCAGCACCGCGAGAAGGTGCTCGTCCTCGTAGATCACGTCGACGGGAATCGGCTCCGGCAGCGGCGCCGGCGGGAGCGGGGGCGGCAGGACGATCTCGACCTCGGCGCCGGAGGCGAGCGAGTGGCTCGGCTTCGCCGCCGCCCGGCCGTTCACGCGAACCCGCCCGTCGAGGATCAGGCGGCGCACCGCCGACCGGCTGCGGTCCGGAACGCGAGCGGCGAGGAAGACGTCGAGCCGCGAGCCTTCGGCTTCGGCGGGCACCGCGAGGCGCAGCGTCTCGCCGGTCACGAACCGGCGGGCTCCTCGCGCCGGAAGCGGTAGTAGACCAGCATGCCCAGCGCCCACAGGCCGGCGAGGACCGCGAGGATCTGCGACGTGGAGAGAACCCCTCCGAAATACACGCCGCGCTGCTCGTCGCCTCGCCAGATCTCGATCACGCCGCGGATCAGGCTGTACAGCAGGACGTACCACAGGAACGTCGAGCCTTCCGGCCGGACCTTCCGCCGGTAGAGGACCGTCAGGACCGAGGCCAGCAGGAGATCGGCCGCCATCTCCACGAGCTGCGTCGGGAACAGCGGGATCCCGAGGGGGACGCCGGTCCGCTCGTGGGCCAGAGGGTCGGTGAAGGTCAGAGCGCCGAAGACCCCGCGGGCCGGCACGCCCCAGCAGCACCCCGCGCTGAAGCAGCCGATGCGGCCGACCGCCTGCGAGACGGCGAGGGGCGCCGCGATCGCGTCGCCCAGCCGGTGGAGCGGCAAGCGCTGGCGCAGCGCGTAGAGCACGAACACCGCCGCGCCGACGAGGATCCCGCCCATCAGCACGCCCGCGGAGCGGAACGTGGAGAGGATCTCCCGCGGGCGCTCGAGGTAGTACCGCCAGTCCACGATCAGAAGCGATACCTTCGCGCCGAGGAGTCCGCCGAGCAGCGTGTAGAACGTCAGGTTGAACGCGCGGTCCGGGTCCACGCCGAGCCGCGTGGCCCGCCGCAGGAACCACCACCAGCCGGCGACGACCCCCAGCGCGAACAGGAAGCCGTAGGTCGGGAGGAACAGGTGCGTCGTCCCGAGGAGCGGGAGAACGTGGGTTCCGAAATCCACGAGGATGGGGTGCATGGCGGAAGTCTACTCCTCTCCCGGCGGGCGACTCGCGCGCGGCGCGGGCTCCGGCGCCCCGCCGTCCGGCGCCTGCGCGGCGCGCTCGGGCCGGACCAGGTCGAGGAGCAGCAGGCCGGCGCCGGCCACGATCGCGGAATCGGCCAGGTTGAACGTCGGCCAGTGTGCGGTGCCGAATCGGTCGGCCAGCCACTGCGCGGCGCGGGGGTGCGACACGTACGCGTCGAGGAAGTCCACGACCTCGCCCCGGAGCGCGCGGTCGATCAGGTTGCCGGTGGCGCCGCCGAGGATCGCGGCGAGGCCGGCCAGGGTCCGCCGGTCGGGCTCGTCGGTCCTCACGAGGAACACCGCGATGGCCGCGATGGCCATCAGCGGGAACACGGTGAGCAGCACGGTGCGCCACGGGTCTTCCCATCCCGCGAAGTAGCCGAACAGGCCGCCCCGGTTCCGGGAATACCAGAGGCTGAAGCAGCCCGGGATCACCGGCACCGGGCCCCGGCCGCGGAGCAGGGCGTCCGCGACGACCTTGGACGCCTGGTCGGCGATCAGGACGGCGAGGGACAGCGCGAAGTACCCGCGCCGGCCGGCGATCGCCGCCCCGAGGGTCATGCGGCCCCCGGGGACGCGACGATCTCCCGGACCGCGGCCGCGCAGCGGCCGCAAACTCCCGGCCACTCACCGTCCGTCCCGACGTCGGTCGTGTAGTTCCAGCACCGCGCGCACTTGTCTCCGTCGGCCCGCGCCACGTCGATGCCGAGCCCCCCCTCCGCGTCGGACCGGAACGCGGAGTCGGGCACCGGGCCGAACTCGACCCCCGAGGTGATGAACAGGAACCGGAGCCCGGCCCCGAACGACCGCAGGAACTGGACCGTCGATTCCGGCGCCTCGAGACGCACCTTGGCCTCGAGGGAGCCGCCGATCCGCTTCGCGGCGCGCGCCGCCTCCAGCGCCCTCTGGACCTCGAGGCGCACCTTGAGGAGCCGCTCCCACCGATCGAGGAGGCCCGGATCGTCCGGCAGCGACAGCGGCTCCGGGAACATCTCCGCGTGAACCGTTGAGCCTCGCCAGCGCTCGCGGCCGCCGAGCGCCTCCAGCTCCTGCCACACCTCGTCGGCGGTGAAGCAGAGGAGCGGCGCCATGAGCCGGACGAGGTCCGTCGCGAGCCGGTGCAGCACGGTCTGGGCCGACCGCCGCGCCCTCGACCGGCGCGGGGCGGTGTACAGCCGGTCTTTGAGCACGTCCAGGTAGAACGACGACAGGGTCACCGCGCAGAAGTTGTGGAGCCCGTGGTAGACCGCGTGGTACTGCCGGGCCTCGTACGCCGCGAGGATCCTTCGGCGGAGAGCCTCGAGCTGGTGGAGCGCCCAGCGGTCGATCTCCTCCATCTCGGGGAACGGCACCGCATCCCTCGCGGGGTCGAAGCCGTCGAGGTTCCCGAGCAGGTATCGGAAGGTGTTCCGGATCTTCCGGTAAGCCTCGGCGTTTCGGTCGAGGATCTCCTCGGAGAGCCGCATGTCCTCGAGGAAGTCCACCATGCTCACCCAGAGCCTTAGGATGTCGGCGCCCCGCTCGTTCGCGACGTCGATGGGCGAGATCGCGTTCCCGAGGGACTTGGACATCTTCTTGCCGTCGCCGTCGAGGGTGAACCCGTGGGTGAGGACCGCTCGGTAGGGAGCGCGCGCCCGGTCGTTGACCGCGACGAGCAGGGAGGAGTGGAACCACCCGCGGTACTGGTCGTGCCCCTCGAGGTAGAGGTCCGAGGGCCAGGGGAGCGATCCGTCGCGGCCGAGGACCGCCGAGTGGGAGACCCCCGACTCGAACCAGACGTCCACGATGTGCTCCTCGAATCGCAGCCGGCCGCGCTCGCCGCACTTCGGGCAGGCGACGCCCGAGGGCACC
The DNA here is from genome assembly GCA_020073205.1 of Terriglobia bacterium. Taxonomy (NCBI): domain Bacteria; kingdom Pseudomonadati; phylum Acidobacteriota; class Terriglobia; species Terriglobia bacterium. The sequence goes on along the minus strand of JAIQFR010000024.1, from coordinate 18,217 downwards.
AGCCGGGCGAGGCGCTCGGCGGCGCTCGTGTAGGGGCGGTGCCGCGCCCCGTCGGGGACGCCGAACCATGCGTCGGACCCCTCCCCCAGGAACACGCGCTCCAGGTGCTCGAAGAGCGCCGGGTCGCGCACGAACGCGTCCGGCGCCTCCGGGAAGCAGGCGCCGCAGACCACGAGCGGGATCGGCACCCCCCAGGTCCGCTGCCGGGAGATGCACCAGTCCGGCCGGGTCGCGACCATCTGGGCGATCCGCTCCTCGCCGAACGCGGGCATCCAGCCGGAGCGATGGATCTCCTCCACGGCCTTCCCGCGCAGGCCGTCGGCGTCGAGAGAGATGAACCACTGCGGGGTCGAGCGGAACAGCACCGGGTTCTTGCAGCGCCAGCAGTGAGGGTACGAGTGGGTGCACGGGTCGCGGCGCAGCAGGAGCCCGCGCTCGGCGAGGTCGCCGACGATCCTCTCGTTGGCGTCCAGGACGAACGTACCCTTGAGCCAGTCCGGGCCCACCCGCTCCGGGAGGAACCGGCCGTCGTCCCCGACGGGGTTGAACGGAAGGAGGCCGTACTCGCGTCCCACCGCGAAGTCCTCCGCGCCGTGCCCGGGAGCGGTGTGGACGCAGCCCGTGCCCGCGTCGAGGGTGACGTGGTGGCCCAGGATCAGGACGCCGGGGCCCGCGGCCGGTCCGGACGGCGCCGCGTACGGCCGCTTCACCGGCGCGCGGCTCCCGATCCAGTCCGCTCCCTCGCCGACCAGCTCGCGCCCCGTGAACTTCGCGACGATCCGGGCGCCCTTCCAGCCGAGGTCCTTCGCGACCGACGCGAAGAGTCCCTCGGCGACGATGAGCGTCTCCTCGCCGACCTCGGCCGCGACGTAGGCGAAGTCCGGGTGGAGGCAGACCGCGAGGTTGGCCGGGAGCGTCCAGGGTGTCGTCGTCCACGCCACGAGCGCGACATGCCGCCCGGCCAGCGCGGCCACCCTCGCCTCGAGCCCCTCCGCCGGGAACTTCACGTAGATCGAGAGGTCGGTCCGGTCCTCGTACTCGACCTCGGCCTCGGCCAGCGCGGTCTTGCAGGAGAAGCACCAGTGGACCGGCTTCTCGCCGAAGTACACCGCTCCCTTCGCGAAGAACCGCCCGAGCTGGCGGACGATCTCGGCCTCGTACGTGCGGTCGATGGTCCGGTAGATCGCGCGGCGGCTCACCGCGTGCTCCGCTTCCTCCTTGTTGTCGAGGGTCCGGTCCCAGAGGACGCCCAGGCGACGGAACTCCTCGCGCTGAACGCCGATGAACCTCTCCGCGTACTCGCGGCAGAGCGCGCGGACCTCGAGCGGCGTCAGTCCGGCCTTCGCGCTCCCGAGCTCCTTGTCCACGCGGTGCTCGATCGGGAGGCCGTGACAGTCCCAGCCGGGGACGTACGGTGCGTCGTGTCCCATCATCGAGCGGGACTTGACCACGAAGTCCTTCAAGATCTTGTTGAGCGCCTGTCCCAGGTGGATGTTCCCGTTGGCGTAAGGGGGACCGTCGTGGAGCACGAAGGGGGGCATTCCCCGTCGCGCCTCGCGCACTTTCCGGTACGCGTCGACTCGATCCCACCACTCCAGGATCGTGGGCTCCCGCCGCGGAAGGTCCGCCTTCATGGGAAAGTCGGTCCTCGGCAGGTTGATCGTGTTCTTAAGTTCAACGTTCTTGGACACTTGGCGTCCCTCATGGGAAGCCGGTACTCTAACACACGCGGCTCGCGGCCGTCAGGACCGACGGCGAGGCGCGGGTGCGCGCGAAAATCGAGGTGACCGGATGGCGGGCGAGCTGACCGCGGTGGCGATGAGCGGCGGGGTCGACAGCTCCGTCGCGGCGGCGCTGCTCGCGCGGGAGGGGCGGCCGCTGGTGGGCTTCTCCATGTACCTCGCGCGTCGCCACGAGGGCGGGGGAGGCGGGGAGAAAGCCCGCTGCTGCTCTCTCGACGACTGCCAGGACGCACGGCAGGTCGCGAGAAGCTTCGGCTTCCCGCACCACGTCCTCGACATGGAGGAGGACTTCCGCAGGCTCGTCCTCGACCCGTTCAAGGCGGACTACGCGCGCGGGCGGACGCCGTCGCCTTGCGTCGGCTGCAACACGTTCCTGAAGTTCGGCGCGCTGGTCGGGAAGGCCCGCGAGGTCGGCGCGTCAACGGTGGCGACCGGTCACTACGCGAGGCTCGAGCGCGACGCGCGGAGCGGGCGCACGCTGCTCAGGAGGGCCGCGGACGAGGGGAAGGACCAGTCGTACTTCCTGTTCGATCTCTCCGAGGAGCAGCGGCGTGCGGCGGAGTTCCCGCTCGGCCGGATGACCAAGGACGAGGTCCGGGAGGCGGCGCGCTCCCTCGGCCTGAGGGTGGCCGACAAGCCCGAGTCGATGGACCTCTGCTTCCTGAGCCGCGGGGAGAGCTACCGCGACTTCCTGGAGCGCGGCGGTATCGCCGAAGCCTCCGAGCCGGGAGAGATCGTGGACGTCGAGGGAAGGGCGCTGGCGAGGCACGAGGGGATCGCCGGCTTCACGGTCGGCCAGCGCCGCGGGCTCGGCGTCGCGGCGGGGCGCCCGCTCTACGTCGTGCGGATCGACGAGGAGAGCCGGAGGGTCGTGGTCGGGGGGAGCGAGGATCTCCTGAGTGATCGCTGCACGATCGAGCGCGTCAGGTGGATCCCCTTCGATCGCCCGGTCGGCCCGGTGCGCGCCACCGTGAAGATCCGCTCGACCCATTCCGGCGCGAAGGCGACCCTCGACGACCTGGGGGACGGCACCGCGGTCGTCCGCTTCGACGAGCCGCAGCGGGCCGTCGCTCCCGGCCAGGCCGCTGTCGCCTACGACGGCGACCTGGTGCTGGGCGGCGGCTGGATTCGGACTTGAGGCACGGGAGTGCGGCTGGCCCCCTGGAGTCTCCCACCGTCCTTCCCGAATCCAATGAAGGTGCTGGAGACGGATTGGAGACGCGTGCTGTCAGCCGGCCCCGCTGAGCGTATGATCACCGCCAGAGCGAGTCGCCTGCGCAACAGGAGGGGCAAAATGAAAAACTTCTGGATTCGTCTTGGCATCGTGGTGGGTGTTCTCGTGGTTCTCGTCGACGGAGCGTCGACGCTCGCGGGTCAAGTCGGATCGACGACCTTGAGCGATTCGGATCGTGTAGGCGTCATCAGGGACACCACCAAGTGCAGGAAGCTGCAGTATTACTGCGTGCGCACCTGTGAAGAATCGCCGTATACCGGGATCGGATTGTGCCAGGAAGGTAACGGCAACAGCGGCCATGGATCCCCGATCTCGGTCGAATGCTGCTGCTGCACCCCGGGCTGGGAGCATCGCTCTTACATCGGGGGATAGCGCGCAGGCCGAGCGTACTTCGAGAATTGTTCAGGACGGCGCCGGCGGACGCCCCGACGGCCCTTGACGGAACCGGCTAACTCCCGCTATGCTCGCACCTTCGCGACGCATGCGGGAATAGCTCAGTTGGTAGAGCATCAGCTTCCCAAGCTGAGGGTCGCGGGTTCGAATCCCGTTTCCCGCTCCAAACCAGTCAACAACTTACGGGCCGTTCGGGGCGCCCCGGGGGAGACCTCGAATACCCAGGTCGCTGTAAAGGTCGCAGGTCGCTGCCGCAGCTTCAAGGCTGCCGCCCGGGGCCCGGGCTGACGTATCCTCGTCGCGGCCCCGCGCCGGATAGCTACCGGGGCGGGATTCCTGGACCGCCAGCGGGGCCGCTTCACTCTTCCAGGACCGCTTCCAGGAGGCGGAATGGCTGCCAGACCCCCCCCTGACCCCGACCACGACGGGCTGACGGAGCACCTCCGAGAGGAACTCCGGCTGGGCCGCTGGCTGCGTCCCGACCTCGACGACGAGAAGCTACTCGAGATGATCCGATCGTTTTCCCGCCGCGTCTCGGAGGGCCTCAATGAACCCCTGCTGACGGACGACGAGATCGAACGCGAGAGGGAACAGGCCGTCCACAACATGGACGCCTCTGACCCCTGGCGCGCCCTGATACGCAAAGAGGGTATCCCGTGGGAGATCGCCGGACCGATGGAGAAGGCGAGCAGAAGCATCCTCGGCGTCCTCTTCGGCGACCCCCTCGCCATGGCCGAGTTCGATGACTTGCGGGAAGAGGCCGTCAATCGCCTTGTCTCCCACTGTTCGTATTTCCCGCGGTACCTGCGTAACCCTCGTCTTCGACGCCGCCTCGCGCAGGAGAAAACCAAGCGCGGACCCGAGGGGCTTCGCCGATGGCTTCGCGAAGAGGTCTTTCCGGCCGCGATGATGGAGGCATTCGCGTCCCGCGAGGAAGCGAGGCGGTTCCGGCTCGGGACGAAGTGGATCCGCGCTGACGGACTCGGGATCATCGACGACGGGAGCTCGGGCGCCGTTTCGCCGGTGCGCCCTTCCGATCTGTCGTCGGGCCGCTATCGCCGATGGCTCCGCCAGGAAACTCTCTCGAACGCCGCTAGGCGAATTCTCGAGGACAACCCAAAGCGAGAGGTTCCGGCCTACATCCACCCGCCGGACCTGAGGATCTACCACCGCCTTGCCGGCCGTCTCACGGATCGTCAGAAGGCGCTGTTGGGGCTCCGAGACCAAGGGATGACGTACGCGCAGATCGCCGCCCGCCTCTGCACCACCCACGCGAACGCCCGGCAGATCGGATCCCGCCTCGACCGCCTCGCCCGAAAGCCCCACCACACCACCCGCTGAGTGTCACACGTTCGCATAAGGGGTGACGGCGCCGGTATTGCGCCCCCCGGAGGCGAACGTGGCCAAGATCCTATGGATCGCAGAGGCGGCCGCCGACGGTTCGACGAGCGAACCGCTGCTCGGTTCGACGAACCCGGCGATCATCCGCGCGGTGCTCGATCTCATGCGACGGATGATCGCGAGCGGCCTCGAGGACGAGGACGACGGCTTCCCGGACATCCCGCCGCCCGACGACGACGGCGACGATCCGGACCGGATGGGCGACCCGGACGGACACGGCGCACCCGTCGAGGAGCCCGCGTGAATCCGGACCGCGAGTGGTTCCGCGTCCGTGAACTGCGGGCCGAGTTCGGTTTCTCGAAACCGTGGGTCTTCGCTCGGCTCCACGAGGGGACTCTCCGCGGCCGGAAGGTCGGCGGCATCCTCTTGATCGAAGCGGCATCGGTCAAAGAGCTGATCGCGAACGCGCCGGCGTGGGAGCCCAAGGAGCCGCAACCGTGAGCGCCGCGGATCGCGAAGGCATGATGCGGCGCATCGTTTTCTGGCTGAACTGTCTTCCACCTGACCAGTTCACCCTCGCCGCACTAGCGGTTGCCGCCCTCGTGCAGGACACGCTCGCCCAGCAGGATCCGGCCCATGACTCCGCCGAGCTCGCCGCACTCCGCGCCGAACTCGCCACGCTCGTCCCAAGCCGCGGGGAGCCGAACTGATGCCCCTTCGACGTGGGCTGCGCGCAGTCTCTTCCGGAGCCGCGGCGCCCGACCCGGCCCTGCTCCTGGTGCTGCTCCGCGCGGCCGCGCGCCTCGACGTCGACTCCGTGCTCCGGCTCGTCGAGCACGCGGCCCGTCTCCGGCTCGGCCTCGAGCGTCCACGCCCGAGGCGAACGAGGCGACGAGACGCGAACGACGCGCCGATCGTGACCGCCGACCGTCGGCTCGCGAGTGCAGCGTGAGCACCGATACCGCGGTTGTTCTACCGAACGATCCCAGCATCGAGCGCGCGATCCTCGGGAAGGTGCTGGTCAACCCGGCCGCGTTCGGTGACGCGCGCGACATCCTCCGCCCGACCGACTTCCATCACCCACGTCACAAGCTGATCTGGTCCGCCTGCCTCGCGGTGGCCGCCACGGGAGGTCCGCCGGACCTCCTCAGCGTCCGGGCCGACCTGGAACGCCGTGGGAAGCTCGAGGCTGCGGGCGGTCTCGCGTACCTATCAGATCTGGACGCCGCGGCCCCCCCGGGCGGCGGGCTCGAGTGGTGGACGAACCGACTCCGCGGCCTGAGCTGGCGCCGCATCCTGATGGGCCTCGGCGAAGAGCTGACGAAGAAGGCCGGAAGCGGAGTCCCGGACGAGGAAATTCTCCGCTACGTCGAGGATCTGCAAGGACGTCTTCGCGACCTCGACGCCGGCGCCTCGAAGCTCGCAGCCGAAGACCTGGCCGACGTGCTCGGCCGTGACATCCCGCCGACCCCGTGGGCCGTGCCCGGCCTCCTCGCGGAGGGAGACAAGGTCATCGAGTCCGGTGCCGGCGGGATCGGCAAGTCGTGGCTTCTCGAATCCATGGCCCTCTCTCTCGCATCAGGCTGGCCCGTGTTTGCTCACTACGACGTGACCCGGCAATACAAGGTCGCCCTCCTCGACCTCGAAAGTCGGCCGTGGGAGACCGATGGGCGGTTGTCCCGACTCGCCGCGGGCATGGGGCTCAAGGCCGACGCTGCCCGGGGCTTCGTCCAGGTCATCCGGTCGCGGATTCGCTTCGATGATCCCCGCAACCTCCGGCTCTTGATGTCGAGCCTGAAGAGCTGGGGAACCGAGTTCCTGTTCGTGGACTCGTTCCGCAGGATGACCGGTGGCAATACCAACGATGGGGAGGTGGTCGCCAACCTGTTCAACCGGGCTCTGGACCCCATCTCCATGGAGCTGGGTTGCGGCGTCGTGATTGTCGACCACACCCGCAAGCGAACGGGAGAGGCCGAGCTGGACGCGCCAGAGCAGGCGCTCCATGGCTCTGTGGACAAGCGGAACGCATCCGATGCCCACTTCGGCGTCGAGGCCCGCCAAGAGCGCCTTGCATTCATCCCCACGAAAACGCGGCACGGTCGCCTGCCAGACGCCATACTCCTCGAAATCCACGGCCTCAGCGCCGACGTTGACTCGAGCGAGCCGGTCATCGTTCGGTGCGTCGGGAGCATCGACCGAGCCTCAGACAAGGTGCAGGACGCGATCGTGGCCCTCCTGACCGACGTCGGTGAGGCCGGGATGCTGCGGGGCGAGATCATCGGTCGTGCCCAGTACTCGACGCGGGCCGTGACCGACGGCCTCTCCGCCCTCACCAAGAGGGGCAAAACCCACAAGGCGAAGGAGGACAAGCAGACCCGTTACTTCCTCGCCGATGCGAGTCGAGGGCAACGAGGGCAGACGAGCGCACGTCGTATTTGGGAGCCCGAATGACGAGCGCGGCAGCCCTTAAGGAAAACTGCGCTCGTCAGACGACCTCACGAGGGCAACGAGGGCAGACGAGCGCAGACGAGAGACACCGCCACGGGGCGGCCCCCTCCGCTGGGGCTACGGGGGGCCGCCCGGACCCGTGGCACCCGGCCGACCTGCCCCTCGAGCGTAGCCCACGGGCCAACGGCTGGCGCGACGCGGCCGACTGCGCGCCTGGGGGTAGGGGGGTCGAAAGTCTACAGGTCTCGCCGGTGTCCGCGCGATGGCCCACGCGCGAACCCCCGCGAAATTCGCAAGGGGGGGGGGGCTGATGGCCGCCCATAACTCCCGGAGGCTCTCGTGAGAGGTCGGAAGCCCAAGCCGACGCACCTCAGGGTGCTCGAGGGGAACCTCGGGAAGCGGGCCCTGAACCGTGGGGAGCCCAAGACCTGCGGGGTCGGGCCGGCGTGTCCGCGGTGGCTCACCGGCGACGCCCGGAAGGCATTTCACCGGATGACCGGACTCCTCCGTGGCCTGGGCATCCTCACGCTCGCCGACCGGGACGCTATCGAGGCCTACGCCCAGACTTACAAGCGATGGCGGGAGGCCGAGACGTTCCTCGCGAAGAGCGGGCTTGTCTATCCCCTCCGCGACGAGCAGGGGAACGTGAAGTGCATGCAGCAGTGGCCGCACGTCTCGATCGCGAGGAACTGCATCGCGATCCTGCGGGCCTACCAGGTTGAGTTCGGACTCACCCCGAGCGCGCGCTCGCGGATCGACTTCCCGGGCGCGGACGAGGGTCGGGCCGACTGGTTGCCACCCGAGTTATGCGAATGAAGATCAACAGCCACGGCGCCGCCGCCGCCGAAATCATGACAGGGGAGGTAGACGCGGCACCCCTCCCCGCAACAGCTGATCCACGGCGCAGCCGACGCCGAAGAGACGACAGGAGGGGTGGCGCGGCGTCCCCTCTCCGCAGCCCGGGGCCCGATCCCCGGCCGTCCCTGTCCCTGAGATTGAAAAACAACCGGATGCGCAGCGGCGCAGGAAAGGTCGAATCTAGATGTCTTACGGCATTAAGCAGTTGCGCCAGAAGAAGTGGGATCTGATCGCGGAAGGCAAGGCGGCGCTCGACAAGGCCGCGGCCGAGGGTCGCGATCTGACCGCGGCCGAGAGAAACCGAGACGACGCGATCAACGTCGAGCTCGAGACGGTCGGCGCGTCGATCACCCGCGTCGAGAAGCAGATGGACCGGGACCGCGCGGCGCTCCTGGCCCGCGGGCCCTCGGGGCCGGGAACCGTCAGGTGGGACGGCAACGGGGATCGGATTCACGCCCCGGCCCACGCTCCGGCCGGCGTCATCGGCTACGATCCCGAAGGGCGTCCGGTCCGGGCCCTCGGGCCCAAGGAGAAGCTCGCGGACCTGGTGCCGCGGGAGACGGGGATGGACGTGGACGCGGAGGCCTCGACCGTCGGCCTCGCGGACGTCGTGCGGGGCCAGGTGATGGGCGAGTGGCGATCCCCCGAGATCCAGGCCCTCGCGGGCAGCAGCACGGTCGGCGGCAACATCCTCCTTTCCGCGGCCACCTCGACGATGGTCATCGACCTGGCCCGCTCGAAGGCCTGCGTCGTGCAGGCGGGGGCCCGGACGGTGCCGATGGAGGCACGTGAGGTCACGATCGCGAAACTCGCGACCGACCCGACCGCCTACTGGAGGCCCGAGAACGCCGTTCTCACCGCGAGCGATCCGAGTTTCGCGGGAGTCGTCCTGCGGGCCCGGACGGTCGGCGTGCTGGCCAAGGTCCCGATCGAGCTCGTGGAAGACGCTCAGAACCTCAGCTCGTTCCTCGACACCGTGTTCTCGGACGCCCTCGCGCTCGAGATCGATCGCGTCGCGCTCGTCGGCACCGGGGCGGCCGAAGAGCCGCAAGGCATCGAGAACACGCCCGGGGTCGGGACGTCGACGGGGATCGCATCCCCGGTTTACGACGACTTCACGGACATGGTGAAGACCGTGCGGCTCGCGAACGGCGAGCCCACGGCCGCCATCGTCCATCCGCGAGACGTCGCCACCCTCGAAAAACTCAAGGCCGTCACGGACGGCCAGTACCTCATTCCGCCGGCGTCCTTCACGGCGCTCAACCGGCTCATGACCACGCAGGTCCCGTCGACCCGCGGCGGCGGCTCCAACGAGTCGCTGGCGTTCGTCGGGGACTTCACGCAAGTCCTCCTCGGCGTCAGGACGAACCTGACGATCGAGGCCTCGCGCCACGCCGCGGACAGCAGCAGCTCCGCGTTCGCCAACCTGCAGGTGTGGATCCGCGGCTATCTCCGCATGGACGTCGCGGTCGTGCGGCCTGGCTGGTTCGTGGTCGGCAGCGGGATCACGGCGTAGGGAAGGAGCTGAACATGAACCTCTCCAAAGAGTGCAAGCTGATCCGGCACAACAACGCCGTCGCCGCGGGGCAGACGACGATCACCCCGGCCGCGGGGATCGACATGAAGGGCTTCGACACGTGCCTCTTCATCGTCGCCTTCGGCGCGATCACCACGGGCGCGGCAACGTCGGTGAAGGTGCAGCAGAGCTCGGATGATGGAGTGGCCGACGGCTACTCCGACCTCACCGGAACCTCCGTGACGGTCGCTGACGACCAGGATAACAAACTGTGTTACGTGGAGGTGGCCAGGCCGCTCAAGCGGTACCTGAAGCTCCTCGTTTTGCGCGCCACGCAGGACTCCGTCGTGGACGGCATCTTCGCCATCCTCGGCGGCGCGCACGAGATCCCGACCACGCACAGCACCACCGTCATGGCCGCGAGCGAGACCCACATCTCGCCGGCGGAAGGCACCGCGTAGTAACTCCATCCCGGCGGCTGCGCGTCTACCTTTCTGCGCGTGGCCGCCGGTGCAGTGCGGGGCCGGGGCGTGTCCCGCGGGTCCCGGCCGGACGCCCAAGGGAACTTTGACCCTCGTACGCCGGCCGGGACGTTTCTTTCATGGGGGATGTCGATGGACTTCCGCCGTGACCTCCTCGAGGCGCCACCGATGCGGCGAGCCCCTCCCGTGGACTGCCACCCGGTGCGTATCGAGATCGGCTACGGGGATCGGCGGCGGTGGTGGATCGTGCCGGTCCGCATCCACCGATGCCGGCCACCCTACTGCGTCGAGTGTGGCGTGTTCCTGGTGCGGGAGATGACCGAGGCGGAGAGGCGGGAGCGGTGACTACCGTCACGTCGCAGCGTCACCTAAAGCGAAGCGGAGGAACCAATCGTTGCGCGCCGAGTGATTCGCGCTGGGTAGGGCGCGCAATCTGGAAAGGCGTCGATCGCGATTTCGGGCCAGGATTTGCCGAACCGCATATCCTCAACGATCTCGACGTGATACTCGCGGCGAAACAGGTATTGGAATTCTCCATTGGAATTGTAGACGACCACCTGAACATCGAGGGAAATAGGCCACTGCATCCCAGCGCGGGGGTTGTAACCGTCTGGCGCGCGAAGACCAGGAACCATTTGCGCGAGCGGGAAATGGCCACTCCACTCGTCGAATGCCCAGATTTCCCAGTCCTCGCTCCCTGCGTAGACCCCGTTTTCGAAGGTGTGAAATCCTTGCCAAGAGCGCAGACGAATCGTGGGCCGGATCACGGCCAGTCTGCCGGTGTTGTTCTTGACGATAAAGCGAACATCGAGGTCTGGATCCTCACTACGCACGCAGGCGATGGCGAACCCCAAAACGGGCGTGCTGCGGTGGCGCCTTTCTTCGTCTGCGCTGCGGCGAATGAAATTCGTCAAGACGCTGTACCAAATGACCGCGATCGCGGTGAGGGCGTAGACCACCGTGGCGGCTTTGCCCGGCTCGTACCATGCCCAGATCGATGCCGCAAGCACAAGCGCACCGAGTACGGCACCGAAGATCACCGACTTATCGCCTTTCCACGGTGCTTCATTCGAGTGAGCCATGGCAGGCAACTCCTGAGTCGTCGCTTGACTCGATCGAGAACCGGGCGTAGCGTTCGCCTCGAAAGCGGCCCCGGCGCCGGCGTGAACCGGCGACGGGACCTAACGAACCACGCGGAGGTTACCCGCATGGCCCGCTTCGCGCATTCTCCCCGAACAGACCGCGAGGCTCAAGCCCTGCGTCGTTCCTCCGCTCACGTGCGCCCCGAGCGGCGCGAGGAGGATCCGATGGCGAAGACATCCGAGAAGCCCAGAGTGCAGACGTCTGCACACTGCAAGCTGACCCCATTCGAGGATGACATCAAGGAGATCGCGCTCCAGATCGAGAGCACCTTTGAACAATACGGGGTACCTCCGCTCGATGTCCTCCTGATCCTGCAGCGGGTCATCGAACACCGGGTGCTTCGGGCCCACGTCACCGTGAATCCCGACGGGAGCCTCCCGCTGGCGGAGGTAGTGGCTCGGATCGTCACCGAGTCTCAGGCGGAAGTCGCAGCGGAGGAGTGACGATGGCGAAGAAGTTCACGTTCCACGGTGACGGCGTGCTCTCGTACGTCCGCGTGAGTGACGGGAAACGGGTCTACTTCGCGCGGTACTCGTACCAGGGGCGGCCGATCACCGAGAAGGTCGGCCTCGACGAAGACCAGGCGCGGGGACTCGCGAAGTCCCGACGTCGACTGATCGACGAGGACCCCGCGTACGTCCCGCCCAACGTGAAGCGGAAGCGCGCGGCACGCGGCCGGATCCGGTTCAACAAGTTCGTTGAGGAGTTCCACAAGAACCACGGCGCGCTCCGGCGATCTGCGACGACCTACTTCGAGCCGATGGAGCGGCAGGCCGTCGCCGAGTTCGGGACCGTCTGGCTCGACGAGCTGAAGCCCGGGCGGATCCAGTCGTTCGTCGCCAAGCGGTCGAAGACGGTCGAGCCCGTCACCGTGAACCACTCGATTCGGTTCCTCAAGAACCTCCTGGGTCGGGCGGTCGAGTGGGGTTACCTGACCACGAACCCGGCCGCGAAGATCCGGTACATGCACGAGCCCCCGACCCGCGAGGTGTTCCTCTCGCAGTACGAGTCCGACAAGCTGCTCGAGCTCGCCCAGAAGCACGTCGTTCCCGCCGCCCGGTTCGCGCTCCTCACGGGCTGCAGGCGCGGCGAGATCCTCGGGCTGACCTGGGACGCCGTGGACCTCAAGCGCCGGACGATCCACCTCCGGCATACGAAGAGCGGTGATGCCCGGGCGCTCCCCGTCGGCGACGACCTCCTGGTGATCCTCAAGGCATTGCCACGGCACGTGAAGCACAACCACGTGTTCAGCTACCAGGGGGAGCCGCTGAAGTCCCTACAAGGCTCGTGGGAGGACGCGAGGGAGAAGCTGGCCGCTGCGGTGCGCGACGGCGACGCGGAGAAGGAGATCCCGAGAAACCCGGAGCGCGCGGCCGTTCTCGACGCGCTCCACTTCCACGACCTCCGGCATACCTGGGCCTCGCGGCAGGTGGCGGTGGGAACCGACCTGTACACGCTCATGAAGCTCGGTGGCTGGCGCTCGATCGAGATGGTCCAGCGGTACGCCCACTTCTCACCCGACTACCTTCGCGCGGCGGCGAACCGCCTCAACGGAACGGCCGGGACGCTCGCGGCAGCGACGCAGAGCGAAACACAGGTCGCTGCAAAGGTCGCAGGTCTATGCGCGTCCTAGTGGTCAGTGTGTCAGAGAAAGCGCGGAATGACCGTATCTTTCCGTATGGACCCGGACGGAATTGGATTCCCAAGCTGAGGGTCGCGGGTTCGAATCCCGTTTCCCGCTCCAGATAACACGCCGATTGCAACGGCCGCCTCGAGGCGCCGCTGCGCTCGGCCGCGATCACCGAGCCTGGAAGCGCGCGACCCCGTAAGCCAGCGCTGAGAGTCGTCACGCGCGGGCGTGAACCGGCGTAGAGAAACCAACATCGACGTCGCTGCGATGCACTCCGAGAACTCGACGACTTATTTAATCTGATTGCGTTATCGTATTGTTCTAACCTGGCACGCATCTCGCTCGGTTCGCTGCCCGCGGTCCGACGCCTCGACCGTGGTCGGAGAGCCCAACGATGATGCGGACCTCGTCCCGGCTTCCACGGACCCTCGCGCTCCTGATCGCCCTCACGACGCTACCCGCGCTCGCGGGAACGCAGGCGCTGACGTGGGATCCCGTTACGCAGAACGAGGATGCGAGCGTCTGTACGGACCTGGCGGGCTATCGCGTGTAGTACGGCATGGGGTCGCGGAGTTACACCCAGGTCCTCGACGTCGGGAACGTGACGGCCACGACGGTCTCGGGACTCGCCGACTGCACGACCTGGTACTTCGTGGTCAAGTCCTACGATACTCAGGGATACGCGAGCAATAATTACTCGAATGAGGTGGCCAGCTGGCCGGCGCCGCTCGTGGCGAGCACGAGCCCGTCGGCCGCCGCGCAGGGTCGGGCGCTCGACGTCGCCATCGGCGGCTCCAACTTCGTGGCGGGTTCCACGGTGCGGTTCGGATCCCCCGGGATCACCGTGAACTCCGTGACGGTGAGCGCGTGCGGACAGCTCACGGCCGCGATCAGCGTGAGCGACTCAGCGCCTTTGGGACCCTCCAGCATCACGGTCACGAGTCCCAACCAGGCCTCGGGAACCGGGCTCGGGCTCTTCACCGTCCGGGCGGCCACGACGCCGCCGTCCGTGTCCGCGGTGCAGTCGGGGAGCGTCGGTGCCACGCGGGCGACGATCACGTGGACGACGGACGAGCCGGCCGACAGCCAGGTCCTCTACCGCAAGAGCGGCCAGACCGGGTATCAGCAGACGGAGGTCGACTCCACCCTCGGAACCGCGCACGCGGTCGTCCTGGAGGGGCTCGATCCTGCGTCGACCTACCAGGCTCAAGTGAGGAGCGCGGACGCGGCCGGCAATGCAGCGATCTCGTCGCCGGACCTGAGCTTCGCGACCTCCGCCAGCTCCTACGCGCACCTGAGGTTCGAGACCGAATGCGGGAATCTGGTCTCGCCGGTCCAGATGGCGAGCGGAGTCGGCATGTTCGACTCGGGCGCGATCACGACACCCGCCGGCACGCCGATCGGCGGCGCGGCCAACCCCGCTGGAACCGCGAGCTACGGTATCGATGTCCCGACCGCCGGCACCTGGTACTTGTGGGTGCGCGTCTTCGCCCAGGACGCGCAGTCGAGCTCGTGGTTCGAGTCGGTCGACGGCGCCGGGCTCCAGCCGGTCTTCGCGTCGCGTTACGGCGCGTGGACGTGGATCGCTGGAGGCGCCTACGCGCTCACGCAGGGACTTCACGCGATCGAGCTGGGCGGTTACGATGCGCAGGCGATGGCCGACCGGATCCTGCTGACCGACGACCGGGACTTCGTTCCGACCGAGCAGCCCGTCGACGACCAGATCGCGCCCGAGGCACCGGTGCCTTTCACGGCGACTCCCGGCAGCGCTCTCGTCAGCCTGAGCTGGCGCAATCCGAGGGACACCGACTTCCAGCAGACCGTCATCCGCTGTCGCACCGACGGGAGCTTTCCGACGAGCCCCGTCGATGGTCATGCCGTGACCGCGAAGGCGGGCAATCCGGGAAGCCAGGGCAGTCTCACGATGAGCGGGCTCGTCAACGGAATCACGTACTCGTTCAGCGCGTTCGCCGTGGATCGCTCGGGCAACGTTTCCGTCGCCGCGCACGCGCAGGCCGTTCCGGACGCGAAGGGACACAAGAAGAAGAACTGAGGGCGGGCCGAGTCGCTCGTACAGCGAACCGCGCCCGCCGATCGAGCGCCGCACCGCCGAAGCTCCCGAAAACCCCGAAAGCTCGGACTTTTCGGCACCGAAAGGTGCACAATTCGCGTTGCCCCTTATCTCCGCAGCGTGGTACCTTTCCCGAGAGTTGGCGGAACGGCGGTACCGCGATTCGCTCGCGCAGAGGATGACGCCCTGGACCGGAGGGGGGGCCGGATGACCACGATCCTGCCGGGCGACGACGTGCGACCCAAGCGCGAAGGGAGTCCGACGTGAGCGCGCGCATCCTCGTGGTCGACGACGAGCCCACGATCCAGGAGTTCGCCGCGACGGCCCTCGGTGCCGCCGCGTACGAGGTCGCTTGCGCCAGGACGGGGCTCGACGCGCTCCGTCTCGCGCGGCGGGAGCACTTCGACCTCGTCCTCCTGGACATCAACATGCCGGAGATGGACGGCTGGGAGACGCTGCGGCTCCTGAAGGCGGACGAGGCGATCCGCGATCTCCCGGTGATGATGTTCTCGGTGAAGGGAGAGGCCCGCGACAAGGTTCACGGCCTGCAGGAAGGCGCGGCGGACTACCTGACCAAGCCGTTCGGGGTGGACGAGCTGCTCTCTCGCGTGCGACGCGTGCTCAGCGGCGGCGGAGCGCGAGCGGGCTCGCTGCCGCGGGGGGCCTGACCGTGGACCCCCGCGAGCCGGGTCCGCTCGACGATCGCCAGCGCAACGAGTTCCTCAAGCTCCGTAGCGCCCTGCACGACCGGATCACGGGGCTCCCGGCCTATGCGCTCCTCTTCGACCCGCTCCGCTCGGCCCTCGACGGCCGTCGCCACCTCGGCGTGCTGCACGTGGACGTCGCGAACCTCGATCTGGTGGAGTCGCTGTACGGCTGGCAGGTCTTCGACCGCGTGCTCGCGAGGATCGCCGAGGTGCTGAAGGGCCTCCCGGGAACCGATCTGCCGGAAGGGTCGCTCCTCGCGGTCAACGGCGTGGCGGGCGACCGCCTGGTCGCGTTCGTCCCCGAGACGGCGTCGGGGACGGAGGTGGAGCCCGCGGACCTCGCGAAGATGGCGTCGGCGGTGTGCGCCCGTCTCGACCAGGCCTTCGACGACGAGGAGTGGGCGGGGCTCTCCCCCCGCCTGGCGTTCCGAGTCGGGCACGCGTTGCTCTCGGAGGACCCGTTCTACCGGTTCGAGCGGCGCGTGCACGCGGCGGTCGAGGAGGCCCGGACGCTGACCCAGCGGCGCTATCGTCGCGCGGAGACGATTCGCGGCGCGGAGCTCAGGCGGATCATCCGGGAGGCCGAGGTCTCCGCCGTCTTCCAGCCGGTGGTCGACCTCGCCACGCTCGAGGTCGTCGGGTACGAGGCGCTGGCGCGCGGCCCGAAGGGAAGCGGGTTCGAGAATCCCGCCGCGATGTTCGCGCTCTCGGTCCGCCTCGGGATGGCGGCGGACCTCGACCGGCTGTGCCGGCGGCGGGCAGTGCAGGGCTCGGGCGCGATGGCCGAGAAGGGCCGAGGCAAGATCTTCCTCAACGTCCTTCCCGGCTCGCTCTCCGACCCCGAGTGGTTCGAGGAGTCGTTCACCCGCCTCCTGATGGCATCGTCGCTGCGGCCCCGGGACCTCGTGCTCGAGGTCTCCGAGCGCGGGCCCGACAACGACCCCACGCGTCTCGCGGCGGGGTTCGAGGCGCTCAGGAAGCGCGGGTTCGGCGTCGCGCTGGACGACGTGGGGACCGGCTACGCGAGCCTCGCGACCATCGAGAAGGTGCGACCGGACTACCTCAAGGTCGACGTGAGCCTCGTGCGGGGCGTCGACGAGAACCTGATCCAGCAGGAGCTGATCTCGTCCCTCGTGCACATCGGTCGGCGGATCGGAGCCGCCGTGGTCGCCGAGGGGATCGAGTCCGAGAGCGAGGCGGCGGCGATCCGCAAGGCGGGCGCGCCGCTCGGGCAGGGATACCTCTTCGCGGGACCGTCGGCGCCCGGCGCGCCGCCGGAGCCGACGGATCCGCGGGGCGAAGGACACTAGGCCGGGGAAAGGCGGGCGAGGCGGGCTCATGACGCCGGACGTCGCCGCGGGAGCGCAAGGAACCGCCGTGGAAGGGCTGCTGGCCGGGAACGCCGGGCTCCTGTTCGTCATCGGGGTCGGCCTGACTTCGCTCGCGGTGCTGCTGTTCCTCCTGCTCCTCCTCTCCCGAAGGCAGCAGCGGCGCGACCTTCGCGAGGTCGTGCTGGCGGTGGAGTCGCTCCGCACCGGCCGCGCGGCGCGCCCGGCAGAGCTCGACCCCCGGTCGCCCTTCGTCGTCCTGGCGGACGCGGTGAACAGGCTGGGCCAGGAGCTGACGGCGCGCGGCGCCGAGGCCGAGGGGAGGCGAGAAGGTCTCCGCGCGCTGGAGGACGTCGCCCACGACCTCGCGCTCATGACCACCGACGGGGACTTCGATATCCGCAGCCTGAGCGCCGGGGCCGCCGTGCTGCTCGGCTGGGACGAGGACGAGGTGCTCGGGCGGCCAGCCTCGATGGTGTTCGACGAGGCCGCCTGGAAGGACCTGCTGCCCAAGCTCGGGAGGAAGAGTCTCAGGGAGCACGGGGTCGAGGCACGCTCGGTGCTGCTCCGGCGCGACGGAACGAAGTTCCACGGGAGCGTGAAGGTCCGGCTCCGCGGCGGACCGGTGGGGGAGGCGCGCGGCTACCTCATCGTGGTCAAGAACGTGGACGCGGAGGTGCGGCTCGAGGAGGAGCTCAGGGGGTCGGAGGCGCGATACCGCGCGCTCGTGGAGGGAATCCCGGAGGCCGTGGTCGTGCTGCGCGGCGGGAAGATCGCGTTCCTCAACCCCGTCATGGCGGCGATGCTCGGCGGGCGCCCCGAGAGCCTCGTCGGCGCGCGGCTCCGGGACCTCGTCGCGACCCGAGACGTGATGGTGCTCGAGGAGCACCTCTCGCGGCTCGAGAGATGCCGCCCCGGCGAGCGGCAGGACCTCCACGTGACGCTCGTTCCGGCCGACGGCCGCGGCGGCCCCGACGTCAAGCTGTCGCTCGCGACGGCGATCGTGGACGGGGAGCCGGCGGTGGTCGGCGCGGCCTCGGACGAGACCGTGGCCCGCCGCCTCGGGGCCGAACTCCGGGAGAACGAGTCGCGTCTCGACGCGGTCCTCGAGGCGACCACGGACGGCGTGGTGTCGCTCGCGGACCTGCCGGGAGGGTCGGTGGTGCGGATGACCAACCGCGCCTTCCTCGACCTGTTCGGACTCCGCGAAGCGCAGGTGCTCGGCGCGACCGAGCCGGAGCTGCTCCGGCTCCTGCGCGAGCGCGGCCAGGGGGCGGAGGACGTCGCGGCGTTCCTCGCCCGGGCCGCTCGCGGCACGAGGCGT